>JAESUF010000288.1 GCA_016763215.1 Flavobacteriaceae bacterium | reverse complement strand
TGGAAACTAGTTATATTCAAGAAAAAGGATATTTAAAAGCTCAAAAAAGAGTAAAAAAAATTAAAGGGTTTTATACTCACTTAGCTGTAACTCCATTTTTGATTCCTTTTATAATTTTTATTAATTTAAAATTAGTTCCACAGTTTCACTGGTTTTGGATTTATATAGCAGCATGGTCACTAGGCCTTTTTATTCACTGGTTAGTCGTTTTTGGGTTTTCAAAGTTGGGTATTGGAAAAGGCTGGGAAGAAAGAAAGATGAAAGAAATTATGGAAGAAGAAAAGAACACAAAATTTTAAACAAGATGGAAAGAGATTATACAGAAGAGAAAAAATTTATTAAAGCTCAAAAAAAAGTAAATGAAATTAAAGGGTTTTATTCACATTTATTTGTAACCATACTAATTATACCTTTCTTAATTTATATCAACTTACGATTTGTACCCGACTATCATTGGTTCTGGTTCCCTATAATAGGAATGTCTTTAGGTCTTGCCTTTCATTGGCTAGGTGTTTTCGGACTTGAAAAATTTGGTTTGGGGAAAGATTGGGAAAACAAAAAGATCGAAGAACTAATGAGGGAAGATAACGATTCTAAATAGTAATAAAGATGGAGCAAAATTATATAAAAGAGCATCAATATTTAAAAGCCAAGAAAAAGGTAAAAGATATCAAAGGGTTTTATTCACACTTATCAGTATACATTATTGTTAATATTTTTATTAGTGGAATCATCTTATATGGTCTAACCTACGATGGTAATTATGATTTTCCTAAGCTATTTCAAATTTTGGACTATATTCTACTTGGTTGTTTTGGGGAATAGGTTTGTTTTTTCATTGGTTATCAGTATTTGGGTTTAAAAATTTATTAGGGAAATCATGGGAAGAAAAAAAGATCAAAGAACTAATGGATGAGGAGGATAGAAAAAGTTCTACAATTTTAAAAAAGTAAGTAATGACAATCATAGATAATAATAATCAAGATCGAAAATACCAACGTGCTAAAAAGCGTGTGGAAAAATTAAAAGGATATTATTCACATTTAGCAGTCTTTATTATAGTTAACACAATTATAAGTATCACCAAAATTGTTCATGATATGGATGATGGGAAAACATTAGTGGAAGCGTTCTTTAGGTATGATGCGTTTTCTCTTTGGCTATGGTGGGGAATAGGGATGTTATTTCATACCTACAAAGTTTTTGGAGCAAGTCTTTTATTTATGAATAAAGACTGGGAAGAAAAAAAGATTAAAGAATACATGAACGAAAAATAATAGATTAAAAGAATGGATGTAATCATCATAGAAGACGAAAAACCAGCAGCTAGGAGGCTGGGAAGAATGCTAAGTGTACTAGGAATAGAAGCAAGAGTAATGTTACACTCTGTAGAAGAATCTTTAAATTGGTTTGAAACAAACAAACACCCCGATTTAATTTTTCTGGATATCCAATTATCTGATGGCTTGTCTTTTGAAATATTTGAAGAAATAGATGTAAATAGCGCAATTATATTTACAACAGCTTATGATGAATATGCTTTAAAAGCATTCAAACTCAATAGTATAGACTATTTGTTGAAACCGATTGATGAAGACGAATTAAAAGTTGCAGTTGATAAATATAAAAACCAACAGCCTAAAGAATCAAGCCTTCAAGTAAATATTGATGATATCCGCAGATTGTTAATTAATCCGATTGATCGGAAATACAAGAAACGTTTTACAATTAAAATTGGTCAGCATATCAAAATCATTCATGTAGATGAAATAGAATGTTTTTATAGTGAAAACAAGGCGACTTATATTCATACAACCAACAATAGAAATTATTTAATAGATGGTTCATTAGAGCATTGGCAAGATCAATTGGACCCTGAACAGTTCTCTAGAGTAAATAGGACGTATATGGTGCATATAAATGCGTTAAAAGACATTGTGGCGTATACCAACAGTCGTCTTAAATTAATATTGCATTCCTATAAAGAAACTGAAATTATTGTAAGCAGAGATCGAGTAAAAGATTTTAAGAATTGGATTGATAGATAGTCAATAATTAACATAGTTTAATAAGTCATTTTTATATCTTTACACTTTTAATTTAGATTTGCGAATAATATTTTATCAATTAAACCGTTCTATATATGGTTTTATTAAGAAAAAGAATGATGAAAAAAAGATTACTTTATACTCTTGTGGTTATATGCTCAGTATTAATGACTAGTTGTAGTGATAGTGAGAGATTTGTAGTTAAGAAAGGAAAGGTTAGTTATATTACACCTAATACGTCAATTAAAGATTTAAAAACTCTTTTTAAGAATGACTCGATCGTTTCAAATTTAAGCGAAGGCTCTTTAGGAGGTAATTACTTTCAGGATGATGATGAGTATTTGATTTATGAAAAAGGAGGAAAGCATATGTTGACTGTTATTCCTAAAGAACAATTAGATTCTGCATCAACAATTAAAAGTGTTTCAGATATTTGATATTCGTTTTAAAACTGAAACGGGTTTAAATATTAGATCTTCATTTGCCGAGATTAATTTAAACAACAATATTAACAAAATAGAATCATCACTTTCTTCTGCTACATTATTTATTGATGATTTAAATGCGACCATCGCAATTGATAAGGAAGAATTAGGCCTTAAAGGATTTAGCAGTCAAAAAGTAACGCTGGATCAAATTCCTGATTTAGCAAAAATGAAGTCATTTATCGTTTGGTTTAACTAAATGTCAAAAAAATACACCATCCAAAAGAGTCCATTTGTAGTTCCTACTACTGATGGAAAGCTAATTGAAGAGCATTTTGGAAATGCTACGGATGGAAATGCTCAAATAAGTATGGCTCACATGGTTGCTCCATCTGGTTGGAGCGAACCTTTCCAGACACCTGAATTTGATGAATATACTTATATTATCAAAGGAAAGAAACAATTTATTATTGATGGAGAGACCATTGTTTTAGAAGCAGGGCAATCCATTAAAATAGAAAAAAACACTCGAATTCAATATTCAAACCCTTTTACAGATTCTTGCGAATACTTAGCAGTATGTCTTCCTGCATTTTCTCCAGATTCTGTTCATAGAGAATAATTAGATAGTAATGCTTATGAAAAAGCTCTTTTTTGTATTGTTATTAATTTCACTGCAAGTTCAATCTCAAGAAGCTAATTTTTTTGAAAATTTTCAAGCCATGAGAAATAGTGGTATTGTCTTTTATAATGTTCATGGGACTACAATAACCACAGAGAGCTATAGTTATAGATTTAATGAAAAAGGGCTAAAAAGAGCTTTCAGGAAATACAAATTCAACTTTAAGAAAACAAAGAAGCAAGTAGATAGTGAGCTAGGTGTTGAAAATTACTATATTAAAGAGGTAGCTCAAGTAGTTGGAGATTACAAATCCTACACGACCGTTTATTTTGTAAGGAATAAAGAGTTTATTTCTGTTCTGATTTTTAGTGGTGTTAAAGAACTTCAAAGTAGTTTTTCTAGAAATTTTATTCGAAGGTTTTTAGATTATAAAATTCCTGAAACCGTTTATGTAGCGCCAAAAATAGATTCAATACAATTTGTAAAGAGGTATATTAAATTAGGACCTTCTTGTCAATGGATGGGTGTTCGGAATGTTCAATGTCCATACAATGGGCAAATGGATTGGACTCTCCATGAATCATTAGAAGACGCAAAAGAATTTAATAAGATAAGAGAAGCAGTTAGTACATCTCAAAGAAAACTAAAACGAATCTCTAGAGATTCAATAGATGTTACATTTGAAGGAAAGAAAACAAAAGCGATAAAAATTGTTTACGATATAAAAGGGATTCAATCATTATTGGTGAATATGAGTTCTGGAGCTAAGAATTTAATTGTCTATTATATTGCTGAAACTATTCGAGGCAAATATGTGAGTTGTATTTTAAGTCACTGGGATAATGACCGACTTCAACCCAACGGTTTACCTGCACTACTAGGTGAGGTAATTGAACTTCCTAAACAATAGGCTTTCGTTAAATTTATAGATTCAATTTTGAAAACCAAAAATCAAGTGTAGAAGTACACGTTGATTGTGATTAAAACTCAAATGAAGAAGCCTACTAAAGGCAGTGGGAGTTGGGTAGATAAAATAGAATCTGTTGTATTCCCTATCTGGAAAACTGAATGCGTAAGAAAAGAGAATTAACCTCTTCTTTTTCTAGCTAACAATGTGTTTTTTAGCAACATAGCAATAGTCATAGGACCTACGCCTCCTGGAACTGGAGTAATGAAATTAGCTTTTTTTGAAACCTCATCGAAAGCAACATCACCTAACAATCGGTAACCACTTTTCTTAGAAGCATCTTCAACTCTGGTAAT
>JAESUF010000287.1 GCA_016763215.1 Flavobacteriaceae bacterium | reverse complement strand
TCTATAGCTAATTTTGAATCTACTTCAGAATAAAAACGAATTTGTGAACTTAAGCTCATTGGATTTGGATAGAGAATGGCTTTGTTAGCAGTCAATTCTTCAGTTTCTATACCCAATGTCTCTCTTGAAGTGAATTCAATATTTTTTAAGTTTATTTCCTTCCCCACTTCTGTTACTCCATCAGAAGACATCGTGAAGACCATCGTTACTGCATCGTTTAAATTCAATTCACTTTCTAAGGGTGATAAAAAAGAATGATAAGGTATTACATAATGTGTTTCTACACCATCTAGTATAATTGTTGTTTTAAACTGATTCTCCCAACTATCTATCCCACTTTTAATGATTGCTATTTCTACGACTCCTGTTCCACTAGCATCAAATTCTAATGTATTGTATTCAGATAAATCTACAGGTTTAAACATTGCCGTAAAAGATCGATACACTGAAACATATTCACTTGTAGTTGCTATTAAGTTTACATTTCTTTCTATTCTTAAGCCATCACCACTATAAACATCTTCATTTACTTCTATGGTAAATACTGTTATAGTAGATCCTGGAGCAGAATCATCTGCCCCCCATGGTCCGTCTGACATAAATAAATCATCCGGAGTTTCATTTGTATCGTTTTCCATTCTAAATCCAATATCAAAAATATTTCCTGTTTCTATCACTAATGAATTGATATAGCCCTCATTCAAAGAAATAGTACTATTTGTATATTCTGTACTACTAGTCTCTGTTTTTTTGAATCCTGCATCAAAAACAATTGTTTCACTTAAATTTGTATTTACTAGTTCTAATTCTAATGCTCCATTGATCTACTTTCCTTTTTTTACAAATACTGGTGGAGGTGTTGAATTATTGTAGTTTACAATAGGTTTTTGTAGATTAAATAATTCTAAAGCTTCTTCTCCTAAAATCAGTAAATCGTCTATTCTATTTGTCCAGATTTGAAAATTATAATAGGTTGTATTTTCTTCATACTTATCTATATTCCAATGGCTATCAATTTCAAATTCACTTTCGTTATTCGTTAACCTTCCTGAAAAACTTACTACAAATTCTTTAGTTCCATCACTGTTCTTTATGATTGATTTGATAAATGCTTGATCTTTAAGTTGAATTGTTGACACTGACAGTAACTCTGACCCTAACAATCTATCGCATATATATTTTGTATGTTCATACACACCATCTTCTGTTTTAATTGCTAAAACCACTGCTACAGTTTCATTATTCTTCACATAATCTACAGAGATTAATTCTGTTGCATTGGTCATTTCTATTAAGTCTGTTGGTGATGATTCTATAGCTTCTGCACCTGGAATAACATCCAAAGGAATTAAATCAATTAGGCTAAAATTAGTATTCTTAGACGTTGATTTTTTATACCTATCCTGTTTTGCAATTTTCCGTGCAGTACGTATATCGAAAGAATAATTTGTTTTCTTTCTTAAATAATTTCGTTTACTAATTTTTTGCGATAATCGATCGTTACTTTCCAAACCTCCGTCATTTCCACCAGATACCTCTGGATCAATTACTGGACATGAGGCAACTCCCGAACATGCTGGATCATCACAGTCTGTTAAGCCATCTCCATCATCATCGATTCCATTTACACAATCTTCTTGCGGAACTGGTGCAGTTGGACACCTAGCCCCATCATTAGAGCTACTAGAAGGTCCGAATGCAAATAAGTTAGAAGTCATTGTTGCACCTTCTTCTAAGGATTGTACATCATACACAACATAGACCGTCCCTGTTTGATTTGCTGAAACATAAAACCGTCCTGAAGCATCAAAATACACAGCCCCATATGTGTAATTTAATCCTGATAAAATAGGAACCTCTCCTAAGTCCGTTACTTGACTTGTACTGGTGTTTATTCTGTATAAATGATTTGTGTTTTTTTCTACCGTATATAAATGACCATCCACAGCATTGAATGCCCAATCATGAATTGTAATATTTTCTGATAAGGTTCCTGTACTAATAAAGTTTGTATAGTTTGGTGAATTTGGATCTAAGTCAATCTTATAATATGTATCCCCGCCTCCTTTTAAGTGATAATGACCTGAAGCATCTACATCTCCAATATATCTACCTGATGTTGGTAGTTCATCGATATAGAACGTTTCTACACTAAAGTCTTCTCCAATTTTCACGATGGTTTTCTCTGGCGAACTTAACGATCCCCAAATATATCCATCCGCAGGATTGTACCCCGCTGCATTAATACTACCCGGTGTAATATCTGTAGCCACCAAGTAAGAACTTCCTGAAGCAAGATCTAATGCATACACATCATTAAATTGAAATAGGTATGCATTGTAATCACAGTTGAAAGGATCTCCTTGTGCAACTGAAGAAAAGTTTATTCCAAAAAAAATGAACCCTAATAGGCATAATCTAAAAAGCATATAGTTTTTTTTCATCTATTATGCTTCTAAAGTACCTTTATCTATCTGTTTTATATGAGAATAAAGCCTAGCACCAAAATGGTGTAGATGAATGGTCGTTGCAAATCGATTAAAGAGAAATAATGATTTGGTAAAAAAAGAAAAACCGCACTCTAATAAATCGAGTACGGCTTTTTTTAATCTAGGGGTCTCTCTTACTAATCTACATTATCATGTAGAAATGAATTATTTGATTTTAATTGAATATCATCATTATCATCTGTAGACAATGTGGTTTTCGATTTACTAATTGCTGTATCTGCATGATCTAAATCTACTCCCATTCTTTTGTAAGCTGGTTGTCGCTCTATCTCATCAATGTTTTTACTCATCTGATCGGTAAACTTATAATTGAAACCTTTCATTGTTTGACGTCTCTCTTCTGCTCTTTTCTGCAATTCAGAAATTGTTAAACTCAATGGAGAAACTTCTTCGCTTTCAGTTTCAATTTCATTAATCTTCGCCTGTGATGTTGTCGATTTCAATTCGAACTGTAAATCTTCCTCAGCTACTTCTTCTACTTTTCCAATAGAAGAACTTCTACCAATAGTAGGCTGAATATCAAAATCATCCAAAACATATCTCTTCTCTACAACATCTTCCTGCTCTGCTACTATTTCAACTGCATCTGTAACCTCCATCTCTAGAATATCTTCCGTCAACTCAAAACGAGCTTCTTCTTCAGGTTTTATTTCTTCATAAGTATTTAAAGGAAGGTCAAATAATAGGTCTGCTTGAATTGTTTGTTGCGGCTCTACAATAACCTCTTCCTTTTCAGGAGTCATGTTGGTAATGATAAAATCATCTTCAGAAATATTCTCTATTTCAATTTCATCATAGACCACCTTTATGTCTTTGATTAACTCAGAAGTAGGAATTAAATCCATCTTTATTTCCACTTCGACATCCTCTTCTAAAACGTGTACAATCTTTTCTTCAGCCTTACTGATTGATTCATCAATCAAAGGCGTTTTCGAGATCGTCGCTTCAGAAAAATCATATGTAGCTTTTTGGTTTTCTTCAAGCGTATGAATAATCTTTTTTACTTCTGTATTGGTAATATTACTTTGTTGATCTGCTGCAAAACCAGTTGCTACAATGGTTACAGCAATGGTGTCTCCCAACTCAGGATCTTCACCAATCCCCATAATAATATTAGCATCATAGCCTGCTTCTGTTTGGATATAATCGTTAATTTCTCCAATCTCATCTATAGTAACCTCATTAGAACCAGAGACAATTAATAACAATACATTCTTAGCGCCAGTAATTCTGTTATCATTTAGCAATGGAGAATCCAGTGCTTTTACAATCGCATTTTTAGCTCTATCCTTTCCAGATTCTTTTGCTGACCCCATAATAGCAGCACCACTATTAGACAGTACTGTTTTAGCATCGTGTAAATCAATATTCTGCTTATAGTGGTGCGTAATTACTTCTGCAATCCCTCTAGCCGCTGTAGACAAGACTTCGTCAGCTTTAGAGAACCCAGCTTTAAACCCTAAATTACCATAAACTTCTCTTAGTTTATTATTATTAATGACAATTAACGAATCTACATTATCTCTTAAGGTATTGATACCTACTTGAGCTTGCTTTGTTCGCATTCTTCCCTCAAATTGAAATGGCATGGTTACAATTCCTACGGTAAGAACATTCATGTCCTTTGCAATCTTAGCAATAATTGGAGCTGCTCCAGTCCCAGTACCTCCACCCATTCCAGCTGTAATAAATACCATTTTTGTTTTGGTACTTAACATTTGCTGAATCTCTTCCATACTTTCTTTAGCAGCCTCTTCACCTACTTCAGGATTTGCT
>JAESUF010000286.1 GCA_016763215.1 Flavobacteriaceae bacterium | reverse complement strand
TTATATTTTTCATATTCTACCCAGCCTTTTTGATGTAATTTCTTCACCATATCATTCACTGTTGGCTTACTCACTTCCAGATCTTGCCCTAGTTCAGTCAAAGATATTTCCGCATTCTTTAAATGTAAATGATACAATGCTTTGAGGTAATTTTCTTTTGCCTTTGTCAGCATAATAAATATGTATTTACACCAAAGATATAAGTATTCCACAACATAATTGTTAGGTTTAACTAACTTTTATATATTTGCATATCTAACATTGATAATAATTAATTAGAATGTCAACAAAAAACATCGCAATTGTTTCCGTTTTTATCACAGGTTTATTTCTCTCTTCTTGTGAGAAATTTGAGCCTTATTCTCCGCTGGAAAATGAACTTTTAGACGGCCCAGTAGATGGTCTAACATCAGCACAGAGTGCTCAATTTTTAAAGGGTGATATTGCATTTAATGATGATATATTCACTTCTTCAACAGGATTGGGTCCTATTTTTGTAGCAACAAGTTGTGCCAGCTGTCATGCTGGAGATGGAAAAGGGACTCCGTTTACCACACTTACTCGTTTTGGACAAACAGATGCTACTGGTAATCAATTTTTACATTTAGGAGGGCCTCAATTACAAAACAGAGCTTTACCAGGGTATACACCTGAATCGATTCCTGCAGGAGCTACTTTTTCAAAATTCACTCCCCCTGCTGTTACTGGGCTAGGTTTTTTACAATATGTTACAGATGCCGATATTTTGGCTTTGGCAGATCCTTTAGATACAGATGGAAATGGAATCTCTGGCGTACCAAACTGGATTGAACTTCAAGATTTTATACTACCGCTATCTACTGCTATTGTACAGAATGGAAAATACATACATCGATTTGGAAAGAAAGCTGCTGCTTACGATTTACTCCATCAAACAGTAAATGCTTATAATCAAGATATGGGAATTACATCTACTTTCGATTTAAATGATGTTTTTTCAGGCTTAGACATAGATCCTGAAGTCTCTGACAATACAGTTAGAGATGTTGTTGCTTATTTAAATACTTTAAAAGCTCCAATTCCAAGAAATCAAGACGATCCACAAATAATAAACGGGAAATCTCTTTTTACACAGATAAATTGTGCAGCCTGTCATACTCCTGAATTAAGAACAGGTAATGCTCCTATTGAATCTCTTAGTAATAAAACTTTTTATCCTTATACAGATTTATTGTTGCATGATATGGGAGCAGGTTTAGATGATGGTTATACAGAAGGAAATGCGCTAACTTCTGAATGGCGTACGCCTCCACTTTGGGGACTTGGACTTTCGCCTTCAACGCAAGGAGGTAGATATTTTCTACTTCATGATGGTAGGGCCAATAGTATTGTAGATGCTATTTTATTTCACGGAGGAGAAGCTGAAAACAGTAAAAATCAATTTCAAAACCTTAGTCTATCTGAAAAAGAAGATGTGATGAAATTCTTAGAATCATTATAACGTATGAAGCGAAAAGAATTTTTAAAAACCTGTGGCTATGCTTGCCTTGGTGCTACGACACTAGGCACCTTATTACAAAGTTGCGTTTCAACCAAAAGTATTACAGCAAGTATCTCTGGAGATCATCTTATCATACCCAAATCAAATTTTGTTAAAAAAGAGGAATTCCTAAAATATCTTGTTATAAGTAATAAGAATTTACAGTTTCCTATATATCTATTTCGCTTTTCAGAAAATGAATACACTGCTTTATACCTACAATGTACCCATCAAGGGAATGAGGTAAATGCTCATGGAGACACGTTAGTATGTTCTGCACACGGAAGTGAATTTAACAACAAAGGAAAAGTAACCAATGGTCCAGCTACAAAACCACTAAGGTCATTCCCTATTCAAATAGAAAATCAAAATATTCTTATTTCATTAAAAAAAGTATGAAACAACTAATTACGATATCGTTAGTACTACTCGCTACACTATCCCAGGCACAGGTAGACAACACACTATTTAAAAGAACCGAAGCAGATACAACAAAACAACGCTTAAATATGGATGCTGTTTACAATCGTCCTTTTTTAAGTTATAGCAAAGCGTCCATTTCAGTTGGTGGTTATGTTGAAGCTAATTGGCAACATCTAGGTACTGATGGAGTCTCTGAAGGACATCAATTTCAGGCTAGAAGAATGACATTATTTGTCTCATCATCTATCGGAAAAAGAATTAAATTTTTAAGTGAAATTGAATTTGAAGAAGGCGGTAAAGAAATCGCCATAGAATTTGCCTCGTTAGATGTAGAATTTCACCCATTATTTAATTTACGAGGAGGAATTATATTAAATCCTATTGGAGCTTTTAACCAGAATCACGATGGTCCTAAATGGGAATTCACCGATCGCCCTATTTCTGCTACACAAATGTTACCTGCTACTTGGAGTAACGCTGGATTTGGGATGTTTGGTAAATCATTTAAAAATAATTGGATGTTTGGATATGAGTTCTATTTATCAGGAGGGTTTGACAATTCGATTATTGATAATACAGAAAACAGAACTTTTTTAGGTGCTGCCAAAAATAATCCAGAACGTTTTGAAGAATCTTCCAATGGAAAACCTTTAACTACAGCAAAAATTGCAATTCGTCATCACAAGGTTGGTGAAATTGGTTTGTCATATATGGGAGGGGTCTATAACACATTTGAAGATGATGGAATTGTACTAGATCAGAAAAGAAAAGTAAATGTTTATGCAATTGATTTTAATACTACAATCGCTAAATTTAAAACCTTTATTGTAGGGGAATGGGCTTGGGTAAATGTAGATACTCCTGATACTTATACTCAACAATATGGGAGAAAACAACACGGTGGATTTCTGGATATAGTTCAACCTATTTTACAACAAAAAATGTTTGACTGGGAAGATGCAACACTTAATTTGGCATGTAGATTTGAATATGTAGACTGGAACGTTGGAACCTTCAATGAAACAGGAGATACTATCGGTGAGAATATTTGGAGCATAATGCCTGCCATTAGTTTTAGACCTTCAGCACAAACTGTATTCCGATTAAACTATAGAATCCAAAGACAAAGAGATGTATTAAACAATGCCCCTGCAAAAACAGCTGGGTTTAGCTTTGGTATCTCATCATATTTTTAAATGGTATACTTTCAGAAACTTTTCTAATAAATACAAAAAGCCCCAAAC
>JAESUF010000285.1 GCA_016763215.1 Flavobacteriaceae bacterium | reverse complement strand
TCCGTAACTCCAGCTTCGGTACCTGCTACTTTTGCTGTATATCCAGAAATAAAATGGTAGGCAGCCTGACCAGGAGTTAATTTAGAAATAGGAGGCAGTACACCAAAAGCATCTGCTGTTAAAAAGAAGATGTTTTTCGGGTTCTTACCTATAGATCCTGGTTGAATATTATCGATATGGTCTATTGGGTAACTTACTCTTGTATTTTGGGTGATGGAAACGTCTTTAAAATCGACAACTCCATTTTCATCCATAATCACATTTTCTAAGATCGCTCCTTTTTTGATTGCCTTATAAATGTCTGGTTCTTTTTCTTCTGTTAGGTCAATTACTTTTGCATAACACCCACCTTCAAAATTAAAAACAGTATTCTCATTTGTCCAACCGTGCTCATCATCTCCAATTAACTTACGCGCTGGATCTGCAGACAATGTTGTTTTCCCTGTCCCTGATAAACCAAAAAAGATGGAAGTATCTCCATCTTTTCCAACATTTGCAGAACAGTGCATTGGCAACGTATTCTTAAATACGGGTAAAATAAAATTCAATGCTGAAAAAATTCCTTTCTTAATTTCACCAGTATAACCAGTTCCACCGATCAAGGCAATTTTCTTTCCAAAATTTAAAATAGCAAAATTGTGTTGACGGGTTCCGTCTACCTCAGCATCTGCCATAAAACCTGGAGCATTGATGATGGTCCATTCAGGAGAAAAATCTTTTAATTCTTCTTCTGTTGGGCGTAAAAACATGTTATAAGCAAACATATTACTCCACGGGTACTCATTTACTACGCGAATGTTTAGCTTGTAGTTTTCATCAGCACAAACATAACTATCTCTAACAAAAACTTCTTTGTTAGACAAATAGGAAGTTACTTTATCATATAGTTTATCAAATTTATCTGTATCAAAAGGAATATTAATATTTCCCCACCATACTTCGTCTTTAGTTACGTCGTCTTTTACAATAAAACGATCCATTGGAGATCTTCCTGTAAACTCTCCTGTATGAATAGAAAGAGCACCAAAAGAAGACTCTTTTCCTTGTTTTTTCTCTAAAGAAGACTCATGTAATTCACTGGAAGATAGTTGGTAACGAACTGTAGCGTTTTCGATTCCTAAATCATTTAACGAAATCGATTTCGTATTAAAATCTATCATTTGTTAGTTTTTAGCTGTGTTAGATTACTCCGCAAAATTAATCATATTTTCAAGACTACATTATCTCTACTCTTTTTTTATTCACTATTTTTTGTTGATTACTTTCTTTCCAAAAGATACGAATAGCAACAACCATCCGAATATGAATGACAGTCCTCCTAATGGCGTAACAAACCAGATGCTCTTAGCGGAAATTCCTAAAAGATATATTGCATAAATAGATCCTGAAAACAAGAGGATTCCTAAAAAGAAAAGAAAACTCACCCAGTTTTTAAATTTCTCTGTAAATCCTGAAAAAGTATTCACAAACAGTAAAACAATTACATGGTACATCTGGTATCGAATTCCTGTTTCTAAACTATTCATCGCTTCCTGCGTTAAATTTTCTTTCAAACTATGAGTTGCGAAAGCTCCTAATACTATGGCTGTTACCCCTAATAATGCTGTGATACTTAAATTTTTGTTCATATCTAATGATAATAAAGAAGTGTGTGGCTTCTGTTTTTTTTTAATTTCGTTCTAACAATCAACCAAAAATAAACATAATTCTACGATGAGAAACATCTTAGTCATTGGCGCAGGAAAATCAAGTTCTTACTTGATCGATTATCTTCAAAAGAAATCCGAATCAGAAAATTTACACATTACTATTGCAGACGTTTCTTTAGAAAGTGCGCAGAGTAGAGCTGGAGATCATAAAAATTCAAACGCTTTAGAGTTTGATGTTTTTAACGAAAAACAACGAAGGGAAGAAATTCAAAAGGCAGAGATTGTCGTTTCTATGTTACCTGCTCGATTTCATATCGAGGCAGCAAAAGATTGTGTTACCTTAGGTAAACACATGGTAACGGCTTCTTATATTTCGAAAGAAATGAAAGCCTTGGATGCTGAAGCAAAAGAAAAAGGATTGGTCTTTATGAATGAGATTGGTGTAGATCCGGGTATTGACCATATGAGTGCCATGGAAGTTATTGATAGAATTAGCGATAACGGGGCTAAAATATTGCTGTTTGAATCTTTTACTGGCGGACTGGTTGCTCCTGAAAGTGACAACAACCTATGGAATTATAAATTTACTTGGAATCCAAGAAATATAGTTGTTGCCGGACGAGGTGGTGCTGCAAAATTTATTCAAGAAGGAACCTACAAGTACATTCCGTATCACAAATTATTTGGAAGAACTGAATTCTTAACCTTAAATGGTGATGGGAAATTTGAAGCCTATGCAAATAGAGATTCTCTTCAATACAGAAAACTTTATGGCTTAGAAGATATTCCTACTATGTATAGAGGAACCATACGCAAAGTTGGTTTTTCAAGAGCTTGGAATATATTTGTTCAATTAGGAATGACAGATGACACGTATACAATTGAAGATTCTGAAAACCTGAGTTATCGTGATTTCACCAATCTGTTTCTTGCATATTCTCCAAGTGATTCTGTTGAATTAAAATTACGTTCGTATTTAAAAATCGATCAAGATGATGTGATGTGGGACAAGCTGGTTGAATTAGATATTTTCAACCCTAATAAGAAAATAGACTTGAAGAATGCGACTCCTGCTCAAATGCTTCAAAAAGTCTTATCAGATTCGTGGACTTTACAAGTGGATGAAAAAGATATGATTGTAATGCACCATAAATTTGGATACGAAATCAATGGTGAAAAAAAGCAAATAGAAAGCAGCTTGGTTGTTAAAGGAGAGAATCAAACATTCACCGCAATGGCAAAAACTGTAGGATTACCTGTTGCTATTGCTACGCTAAAAATCTTAAACAAAGAGATTACGACACCTGGAGTTCAATTACCTATTAGTAAAGAGGTATATGTTCCTATTCTAAAAGAATTAGAAGAATATGGCATCAAATTCACTGAAAAGAAAGTCCCTTATTTAGGATACAATCCCGAGAATGTGGTTGGGTAAGTTAATTGGAGCAATAACGTTATTACTCAACTACCTTAGTTAGGTTGAATGAGGATTTTTAAACCAAAAGATTACATCTTCAAATAAAAACTTCTCGTTAACTCCTTATACTTCTCAGTATAGTTGTGACGGGAGGTTTCTATAACAAGCGCCTCCTCTATGATTTCTTTTTGTTCAAAAGAGAATTCCAATAAACTCCGTTTTACCTCTGAAGTAGCCGTTCCTTTTACTCTGCAAACTCGATTGAGAACCAATTGGCTTTCTGAAGCCAAAGAAACAAATAGTTGTTCTTCTTTAAATGGAACAATCACTGCAAACCGTCCTGCTGATGAAAGCAAGTTGGTTGCTCCTGCAATCAATTCTTGAAAAGGCAAGGATGAGGTGAATCGCGCTTTGTTTCTCGCTGCGTTATCAGTTTCAAATTCATCTGTATAAAATGGCGGATTGGAAATGATGAGATCATACTCCTCTTCCTCTTCAGTCATTTCAGTAGCAAAGTCCTTAAAAGAGCTGTGGTAACAGAATAGCCTGTCTCCCCAATCCGATAGCTCAAAATTCCCTACAGTCTGCTCATAGGCTCCATCATCTATCTCTACAGCATCTATGGTCATGGCATCACAACGCTGTGCCAACATCAAAGCAAGTAAGCCAGTTCCAGAACCAATATCTAAAATAGCATCGGGATAATCATCTACAGAACACCAAGCACCTAAAAGAACACCATCGGTTCCTACCTTCATGGCAGTTTTATCTTGATGTATGGTAAACTCTTTAAAATGAAATGGCTTTGAGCTAATGACGACTGTATTTAATGAAGGTGAAAAATTATGAGTTTTCTTTTGCCAATCCTAACAATTTTTTCAAATCTTCTTTGTCAGATCTTAAGTCCTTTACTTGACTTTTTAGCAATTTAATTATCTCTTCTTTTTCATCGCAACTCCGGCAAGAATTGCCATAAGAATTAGAAGATTCATTCACTTGAGGTAAATCTGGATACTCTCCAGATCTATACTCACCTGTTAACAACCAATGTAAATCGGTCTTTGGGTATTTCGTAATTATATTTACAATTGCATTTGAGTTCAATGGAGTATCTTTTGCCTTTCCTCTAAAACTAGCAGAGGTCATGCCAATACTCATAAAAAAACGTTCTTTACTAATACCTTGTTTTTCAGCAACCTGAACAACTCTTTCTTTGATATTAGTAAATTTATTTTCCATTTTACCTTTAATTGTAAATTTATTTACGTACATTGTATACTACAAAACTATAACAATATAATAACAATTATGTGAATATCAAGTAATAATCCCTATGATTACAGAAATAGAAAGAAAAGAATTGCGAAAACTTTTTCAAGGATATTACGCTGAAAATGTATTAGAAATTCTTCAAGAGAAAAAATTAAAAAATAGAAATGGAAAACCCTATAACATTCAATACATCAGAATCGTTTTTCAGGGTGTTCGAAAAAACCTAGACATTGAAGATGCTATTTGGCAATTAGCAAATGAAAAAAGAGAAGAAATAGAAAGAAAAGAATTCCAGAAACAGCAAATTTTAAAAAGAACAATATGAGTGTGTTGGGAATGCTCCTGGAGGGGTAACAGTCAAGGCGGTATATTTTAATCGTCTTGGCTTATTATAAATAATTACATTTTTCTTTTTCCTAATTCCTTAGAATCCCGCAACAGTAATGTTGTGGGGTTCTTGTTTTAAAATTAACTCGAACATTTCTGTGACACCGATCTTACCGGAAGTCTCATAATCGGAAAGTCTTTTTTTGAGGTTTCATAATTGAAGTTTAATCATAAAAATGTGACAGACAAAAAACAGCAGTTATGGCAATAGAATTTCCGTTTATTGCAACCATCTATATATAAAATATGCAACCAGACAAATTGCTATAAAAAAGAAACCCGCAGAGGCTGGAAATGGCACACGATTTCTATAGTAATCATAATAATCTTTGTATTTATTAGGCCGTTTCATCTAGTAAAGTTATAAAAATTAATCTAAAATATCGTTTCCTCGTATCAATAACTACCTTAAATTCAAGTAATCAAACTTGATAAAAGAAGACAATGAATAGAACTAAAACCACCCCATAAAACACAAATTTAAGAGACTCAGACAATCTCAAGGATTTTAACAGAGAGGAAAATTAATTAATTAAATAAGTATTGAAATAGGTATAAGCACCTGACGTATAATATCCAATTTTAATAACCCAGTAATTAATTTTTAAATTTTGATGTTTCTTTTTAGTGACCCTTTCGCTCTGGCTTTATCGGATTTACTTTATGTTTCATCAATATTATACTTCGAAATTAAGAGATATAAGAATAACAAAAACAGAAATACTTTCAGATAACATTAAGTGTCTTTAAACGACATATTTCTGACGATAAAATAACAATCAAACTTAATGAAACAAAAATATGAATAGAAATAATGCCTCTCCATAAAACACAAATTCCGGAGACTCAGACGATCTCAAGGGTTTTAGCAGGGAGGAGAATTAATAAAAAATTGAAACTTATTTTAGTTTGAATCAATGAATGGAAGGTTACTTCTGTACTAAATTTAAAGAATTGCTCCATTAGTTATAAGTCAACTATAAATTAAGAAATAAAGGAGTTCAAAAAAAATAGGCATTTATACCTAACTAGAACTGGGTATTGTGTGTTCCCTCTCTAATCTCTACATTTATAAAACTCTTAAAGTATTAATAATAAGAAAACTAACCATACTGATGCTCATGCGGTTAAACGTACAAATCTGATGCGAGACTTTCAGAGTTAAAATTAAAGTTGAGATGACTGATAAATCTGTTGCGAAGAAAAAAAAAGTCTCTGTAAATCATGAGTGGGGAACATTAAAAGATGTTATCATTGGCTGTCAGCCTATTGATAATAAGATGACCTTCCCTAAAATGAAAAGTGGAAAAAAACCTCTCTATATGACCAAGCGAACGCTTGAACTGTCCGAAAGATTTCCTGGTGAAAGTTATTACAAAATCAGGCCAACATCAGTAAGGAATTTCAGAAATCAGGCTGATGAATTTGCGCTTTTAGCTCAACAACATGGTGCTAGCATACATAGAAATGATCCATTGCCTGTATCTAAAAGTACAGGTGAAAATTATTTTGGATTACAACTTTATACACGCGATCCAATTTTAGTGATTGGCAACAAAATAATTATTACAAACCTGAAGAGTCCCGCCAGAAGAATGGAACAAAGAGCTCTGGAATCAATTATTTCAGACATCCATAAGAATTATAAGGCTGAGCTTATATACATGCCAAAAAACAAAGAAGGGTTTGCTACAGACAATATATATCTTGAAGGTGGAGATGTACTCTTAAACGGCTATAACATCTACGTTGGAAACTCTGGTAACGCAACAAACGTATTAGGAATTGAATGGCTACGAAACACTCTTGGATCAGCCTACAAAGTACATGAAATTAAGTTAAAAAATAACGTATTGCACCTAGATTGCGCGATGATGTTACTAAACAAAAATTTAGGAGTATTGTGTGAAGATGATCTGGTAGGGGTATCCAGTGAAAAAGACATAAAAGGTGTATTGCCAAGTACTTTGGAAGAGTACAAATGGATTAGCGCAACACCTGAAGAAGCTAAAACCATGGGCACAAATGGTTGTATCCTAAATTCCAACACCGTGATTATGGATGCCCACCATCCGGATATAGCAGAAGAAATAAGAAAAAAAAAACATACCGTAATTGAAATTCCATATATCTCTGGCATGTCATTAGGAGGAGGGTTAAGATGTTCGCATCACCCCCTCATAAGAGAGAGTGAGTTACCATAACCAAATACAACAAAGAACTTATTAAATTGCTATTTGAACATCCTTATTCTAAAATTGAATTTGGAGTAAACAGATTTGGAGTTGAGCGAAAAGCAGCATCAAGATACTTGAAACAATTGGAAGAAATCGGAGTGTTAAAATCGCAAAAAAATAGATAAAAACACCTACCCAAAAACTAAATATTGTTTGCTCTTTCATTAATCCCTACATTTACCTGTCCTCAAAAAAAATTGTTGAATTCCTTATATCCATTCAATTGAAATGGACGCCTAAGGTGTTAATACATAAAAAATAAACATATTAACAACTCGTTGGATAAAGTAGATCTAAACTTCACTGATGTTTAGCCTTTAATCAGCCAAAATTGGAGAAAAAGAAAAAAAACTATGAATTGGATATTAGGAATAACTTCTATATTACT
>JAESUF010000284.1 GCA_016763215.1 Flavobacteriaceae bacterium | reverse complement strand
GATTTTTTTTACTATTCTCGGATTACAAATCCGAGCTGACAGGTACAAATCCGAGCTGACGGGTCTCGGGTTTGTAATCCGAGTTAACGGACTGTAATGGTATCGAAAAGTAATTTAAAATTCTGGGCAAAAATTTATTGGAGCATTAAACCCTTCATCAATTCCAATTTTATCTGTTTCAAATTTAAAACAATTTAAAAAACCACCAACTTCGGTTGCAACTTCCCATCCTTTAAACAATCCATAAGAAGCACCAATTCCTTCGTAAAAATATTGATCGTTACTTAGTTTGTATTTGGTTAAATAAGTAGCTCCTATCTGGATAGAATCGATTTCGGTTACTGCTTCATTATTTACATTCCATTTATAGTTTAATACCTCTCCAATACTAACATTAAAATCTACATACACTTCTTCTGTACTTTGATTTGCAGGAACATAGTAAACCAAATCAGACTCTTGTCTCATTGCAGTAACATAATTAATGCTATTAAATATTGAATGATACTGTTGAAGACCTCCAGAAATTGATTGATGAAATATTGAATCGAACTGTTTACTATACATTTTCTTAAAGAGAACATTAGTAATTAATGTATCTCCTTCAAAATAGTATATTAACTTTCTTCTTATTTCTTTTAAGATTCCATTCGGGACATCCAACTCTTCTAAGCTTCCATTTTGATACCACTTATTTGACTCAGAAACCATTAAAAATGGCTCATTTATAGGATCAGATTGTAGATTACTGCTATCAGTACAGCTTAATAGTATTAGTACTAAAATTAGTGCGCTATTTTTCATGAAAATTGACCGGTTTTTATCAAATCTGTTACAATATTGTTATAAGATATGTGGTACTAAGGTAATTAATCCGGGAGAATCCAAATTTATCGGATTCTCCCGAATTAATTATACAGGGTTTTCTGTGCTACTTTCGTTTTATTTTTTCAACAATTCTAATCCTCGTTCAAGTGTTTCATCTTTTAGAGGTGTAGTTTGCTTTACGTACCACTCAGGAACAAACTCTTCTCTTGGAGTTCCATTAATATGAAACAGCTTTTGAGTGATTAGTTTAAAATTGTATTGTTGATGAATAAATCCAAAGTCAGATGTAGAACCTCCTGCCAATCGTTTCATTTCAGTTCCTACAATTTTTGCTCTCTTGAGCCCATCAAACCCAACAGCTAATCCTTCACCCATACTACCTGTCCATCTGTTAACAAGTACAACCACAGGTTGCTTGTATTGTTTTCCTCTCGGACTAACATATTCTACCCAGCTACGCTTTACGAACGTCTTATTATCCCATTTCTCATCCAATATTTGATGTTTCTGATAGGGTAAATCTTCTGCAATAAACCTACTCATAATACCTCGAGCTATGTAAGTACCTCCACCACTAGCAGTGTTTCTTAAATCAATAATTAAGCCTTTGGTCGTAAACAGAGTATTTAGAGCACGGTCAAAAGCGACTATCAAATCATTATTTCCAAGAGCGTCATTGATACGAATCACACCTATATCTCCAATTCGTTTACTCTCTAAAAGTCCTGTGTGATTTTTGTACTTTAATGCATCTAAATCAAAATTAACAGTCGTGCCATTTTCTAATTTTAGGGTAAGCATTCTAGGTTCAGAGTAACGACCCGAAAGTACTTTATTGGCAATCCACTCTCTCACTTCAGTGTCATTTTTATCAGTACAAACCGTTGGAAAGTCTTTTATTTTTTTTGAAAAACTGATGTCGTTAAACTTGATGATTTCAGCGTTTATTATATTCAATTCGATATTTTTCACCTCTGTTGGCCAAACATTTTTAATATAGAATTTACCTTCTTTAACTATCGCATATACTGGAGAATGCAAACGAAACGAGTGATGACTATTTCTCATTAACATGATATGACTATCATAAAATTCATCTAATAAGTATTCAAAAAATAAAAGTGTTTCGCTTTCTGTTTTCAGTTGGTCTATTTTTCTTGCATAGGTCTGTTCAATGCAATCAATAGCAACCTTTTTGTCACCTAAATAAACATAATTGTTCTTTATCTCTGTAATAATTTCCTTTAAATCTTCTGCTATTTTAGTTTTATCAAGGTTGTTTTCTTGTGAATTTATAGTTGAAAAGTTCAGTAGAGTTACAATCGCTAAAAGTAGTTTTAAAGTATTTGCAATGTTGAGTTTCATTCGGTGTTTTTTAGTTTTAGTATTTAAATTTATCTATACCCTATATCGATATAAACTGTACGGCAAATAACCAATTATAACCTTATTTTAAAACTACCCTATAGGGTAGTTTTTACTAAAGGTTTCTCTAAATTAAGATAGGTCTATAGTTAAAATTATAAATAAATGCAAAATTTCGGCTTGTTGAGTTAGGTTACTGACTCCCATTAGGTAGAATTCTCGTGAATTATCATTCGATAACTATTGTAGTGAATTCGGAATATGACTACAGATTTACAAACAAAAAATACGATGTTTTCTTCTTCTTCTTTTATTTCTGATTGTTATATACTGGCTTTTCTTTTCGAATTAAGGCACTAATTGCATTCCAAAGTGTAATTCTTTTCTCCAATGAATGTTTTGCTACGCTTAGTGTTTCTCTCCACTTCTGATCATCATTGCCACAAAGTTCCGAAACCATTTGAAGTGATAATGGCCCGTGCTGGTCTCCATCTAACTCAATGTGACGTTGAAGGTAGTATGTCAGTTTGTTATAAGATCTATTTTCAGAATCCGACTTTTTTAGAATTTCAATAAACATATCTGGAATAACATCTTCTCGTCCAAATGTAAAAGCAGAAGCTACAAGGTGAGGTTTATTTGTTTCAATAATTGAAAATGAAAATTTCACAAAATCAGCGACTCTTTTATCAATATTTATTTCATTCAATGAGTAATCAACCGAATTCCCCAATTCTATAAGCTTTATAAAATCATTTATTTCATTTGTCCTTGCCTTTGCTTGAGACATTGCGTCCAAATACATTTCAAAGTGACTTTGGGGTTGTCCTAACTCATTAATGTCACTTTCTTCTCCGTGAACAATTTCATTTATAAACCTTGAAAGTGTCGCGTTTTTTGAAGGAGTCCAAGGTGTTTTAACGTTTGTAAGATTTATTTGGAGGTTCTTTAAAAGTGACATAAAGTCCCAAACGGCAAATACGTGATTCTCCATAAATGTTTTAATGTCATCTATCGTTTTTAAACGATCATATAGTTTATGATTTTGCAATTGATTTCTTAATTCAGAAATTTCATTTTCGATATGTGATATTCTATTCATTCTATTTTTATTGCGCTTGCTTACAACTAGTTATACTGAGAATGAAATCCCCATTTATAGTTCATTTATTTCGGATAAGAGGAGTTTTTATGACCAACTAATCGTCGATTTAAATGTAAACAATTCTATGCAAAAGCAAACCAAAAAAAATCGCAATTAAAACTACAAGATCCCGAAATTGATCAAACGAAAAAGTGCTTTATCTGAACTAATTTTAATAGAGAACCCTTTCTAATTGATATGGTACTGTCAGTTCGAATGATCATGCTAAAACATGGTAATATCGAGAACCAATCTAAACGCTAGAAGCATACATATTCATGTATATCAAAACGGACCCTAAAACCTGTACAAAAATCGTTTTTCAGCAATATTAACGGGCTATTTTCTTTATAACTTTTTGATTTTTACTAGTTTTAGTTTAACCTTATAGGAAACTATCTAGTATGTCAGCAAATAAAATCATGTTTAAAAATGCACTATTGATCTTCTCTGGGATTGTTGTGTATTACTTTTTAATGAAATTATTGGATTTAGAATCTTATTCAAGTTTGCGTCTTTTGAATTTTATTTTTGTTTTGTGGGGCATCAACAACGCCATCAAAACAAACATTAAAGAGAACGGCGAAATACTCTATGTAAGAAATCTAGCAATAGGAGTTGGTACTTCTGCTTTGGCAGTTGGAATGGCTATTATTGGATTAATCGTTTACGCAAGTTTTATAAATCCAGAGTTTATTAGCTTGGTCCAAGAATCCTTTTTATGGGGTCGAAATCTCACATTGCCTTTATTGGTATTTGCTTTAGCAATAGAAGGAATTGCTTCCTCAGTGATTAGTTCATTTATTTTAATGCAGTATTATAAGAACTATAAACCTGCTTAAAAATAAAAATCGCTACGTACTGAATTAGTTTCAGTACGTAACGACTTTTTGTAGTATACATTATATCGAGCATGTCTTCTCGAGCATTACCGAAAACAAAATGTATTTTGTTTCAAGGGAACTTATGAAGTAAGGCGAGATATATTAGAAAGTCAACACACAACATATTCTCGACTGCACTCGAACTGACATAAGAACTCGTTTTCTTAGTCGTCTCTTCTTTATTTTAAACTCTCTAAACTCGATTTAATCGTTTCAATCTTAGCAACTGTGTCCGATTCTTTCTTTCGTTCTAAAGTAATTACTTGCGCTGGTGCATTGCTTACAAAACGCTCATTAGAAAGTTTCTTTTAAATTCCGAATAAGAAACCTTCTGCTCTTTTTAATTCGGCATTCAGCTTCTCTACTTCAGCTTCTACATCAATATTCTCAATAGAAATCGGCACAAAATATTCGTTTGACTTCACTCGAAAGGAAGCTCCGTCTATCTTTTCAGAAATTTCAGTAATCAAAGAAGCATTGGTTAACTTTTGAATTACAGTATTAAATTCTGATGTAAACCCTTCATTGTTGATTACAGAAACTTCAATTGCTTCTTTAAACGCAATATTTTTCTCTTTACGAACAGTTCTTAATCCTGAGATTACATCTGTTACAAACTCAAAGTTTGTAATTAACGCTTCATTAAAAGGAATTACTTCCGGATATTTTGCGATAATCAAAGCTTCTTCTGGAGTTCTCTCATTAATAGACTGCCAAACTTCTTCTGTTAAGAACGGCATAAACGGATGTAGTATTATTAAATTGTCTTCAAAAATCGCCATCACTTCCGCATAGGTCTTCGCATCTATAGGTTGTTGGTAAGGAGGTTTTACAATCTCCAAAAACAATCCACAAAAATCATCATAAATCAATTTGTAAATCGCCATCAAAGCATCAGACAAACGATATTTACTGTAATGATCTTCTATTTCAGCAACTACCTTTTGAAATTTAGAACGGTACCAATCAATTGCAATTTTACTAGATTCTGGTTGCTCAACAATTGTTGAAGTCTCCCATAATGTTGTCAAGTAAAAAGCACTCCAAACTTTATTGGCTAGCCCTTTTCCTTGCTGACATAAGGCTTCGTCAAACATTAAGTCATTTCCTGCGGCTGAACTCAATAGCAATCCAACACGTACTCCATCTGCTCCAAAGTCTTTAATCAGTTTTAAAGCATCGGGTGAGTTCCCTAAAGATTTTGACATCTTTCTACGTTGCTTGTCACGTACCAATCCAGTTAAATAAACACTTTTAAAGGGTCTTTCATCTTTGTATTCATAGCCTGCAACAATCATACGTGCTACCCAAAAGAATAAAATATCGGGCCCAGTTACCAAGTCGTTGGTTGGATAGTAATACTTTATCTCTTCATTCTCCGGATTGCGAATCCCATCAAAAACTGACATTGGCCACAACCAAGAGGAGAACCAGGTATCTAGTGCATCTGGATCTTGACGTAAATCACTAGTTGTAAGTTCTGGGTTGTTCGTTTTCTCTTTCGCAAGCTCAAGAGCTGCCTCAATAGTTGCTGCAACCACAAAATCTTCTTTTCCATCACCATAGAAATAGGCTGGAATTTGTTGTCCCCACCATAACTGACGAGAAATATTCCAATCGCGAATATTTTCCATCCAGTGACGGTAAGTATTCTCAAACTTCTTAGGGTATAATTTCACTTCACCAGATCCTAATACGGCATCCAATGCTGGCTTTGCCAATTCTTCCATTTTTAAAAACCATTGATCAGATAATCTTGGTTCAATAACGGCTTTGGTTCTTTCAGACGTCCCTACTTTGTTTGTATGCTGTTCTATCTTAACTAAATATCCTTTCTCTTCTAACTCCTTCGTTATCTCTTTACGAACTACAAACCTGTCTTTTCCTTGGTAATGCAATCCAAAAGAATTGAGACTTGCGTCCTCATTAAAAATATCTACTACTTCTAAATTGTGTTTATCACCTAAAACTTTATCATTTTCATCATGAGCTGGCGTTACTTTTAAGCACCCTGTCCCAAATTCAATATCTACATATTCGTCTTCAATAATAGGAATTACTCTATTGCATATAGGCACTATTGCTTTTTTCCCTTTTAAATGGCTATATCTCTCATCATTGGGGTTAATGCAAATGGCAGTATCCCCTAAAATGGTCTCTGGCCTTGTTGTTGCTATGGTAACTTTTTCATCAGAACCTTCTATTTCATAAGACAAATAGTATAACAACCCCTGTCTTTCTTCATGGATCACCTCTTCATCTGAAAGAGTGGTCTTTGCTTCTGGATCCCAATTTACCATTCTATGACCTCTATAAATCAACCCTTTATCAAATAAGTCAACAAAAACCTTGATTACAGAAGCAGACATGTCTTCATCCATGGTAAACTTGGTTCTGCTCCAATCACATGAGCATCCCAATTTTT
>JAESUF010000283.1 GCA_016763215.1 Flavobacteriaceae bacterium | reverse complement strand
TATCATTGACTAAGTTCCCATAATGCTCCTTGTTGCCAAGGTCTATCGTATATTTAGTTTCTGAGTCCTTTCGGTATTCTTCTCCAGCATGTACTTCAAAAATATGTTGTCCTTTTTCTAAAAGAACATTTTTTAAAGCTTCTCCTAATCCATTTTTATCTTGGAAAATCAGCCAGTTTTGTGACTCCTCTAAAGATTCGGCTAAGTATTTATTATTTGGTGTTCGTTTCCAAACAGGAATGCTATACCATTCATTCCCTTCTTTAAATCTCTTGAAATTTTCAGGTCCATCTTGTGAGAAATTTTTACTAAAGTCAATGCAATAAGATTGTCTTTGATAAGGGTAACAAGGCAAAGAAATACGATTTCTTGTTTGACCTTTATAAAAAGAATCCCAATCTATAGTTCCACCAACCATCCAAAGGCTACCAATTGCATTTGCAAAATATTCATTATCATCGAACGTTTCATTTTCTGACCTCATTGTTCTAACTGCAGCGTGAACAGCATCATTATCAAGGTGTCGTTTTACCGCAGACTCCAGCGATTGACCAGGTCCAAATTCCACAAAAACCGAAGGATTCATGTCAAGGCAAGTCATAACTGCATCGCTGAATCTAACAGATTTACGAACGTGCATTACCCAGTATTGAGGGTCTGTTGCTTCCTCGTCAGTCATTATATCTCCCGTTACTGTTGATATAATCGGAATCTTCGGTGCCGATAATTTTATGTTGTCAAATATTTTAGCAAATTCATCCAAACACGGATCCATCATTGCTGAATGAAACGCATGAGAAGTGGACAATCGTTTTGAGAAAAAGCCACCATCTTTAAGTTTCCCTTCCAATTTTTCGATGTGCTCGTCAGGACCAGCAACAACAGTTAAACCAGGGTTGTTAATCGCTGCAACTTCTACTCCATCAAATAAGAATGGAAGAATTTTATCTTCGTTTTGCAGCACTGCTAACATTGATCCACCGGGTAAATCTTGAATGAGTTGCCCTCTTTTTGTAACGGCTCTTAATGCATCTTCCAAATTCATAATACCAGACATACAAGCTGCCACATATTCTCCAACACTGTGCCCAATCATGGCTTCTGGCTTCATCCCTTTAGAAAGTCCTACCTGAGCCATGGCATAGCTTATGATAAAAATAGCGGGCTGCGTAATATACGTCTGCTCCAAAGCCTTCTTGGCTTTCTCAGCATCCTCTTCATAAAATAATTCATGCTTGATATCAATACCAAACTCATCTAAAATGAGTTGGCAGCAATAATCGACTGTTTTTTGAAACAATTCATTTTCATTATATAGGTCAAGTCCCATTTTATGGTACTGATTTCCTTGTCCAGGAAAAATAAAGATTAATGGCTTGTCGTCTTCTTCGCAGTTCCCTTTCTGTAAATTTTCTGCATTTTCTAGCTTTGCAATAAGGTCATCGCGATCATTGAACGAAAGCGTACCTCTATTGCTAAATGCCCGACGTCCCACTTGATAGGTATAGGCCAAGTCTGTAGAATCAACTGTTGGGTTTTCCGTTACAAAATCTAAAAGTCTTGCTCTAGTATCTTCCAATGCCTCTGCATTTTTGGCAGATAGACACAGTGTATTTATTTTCTTATCTTTCTCTTTTACAATCTTCTTATGTTCTTCTAATACTACACAGGCATTTGTACCGCCCACACCAAAAGAATTCACTAATGCACGTCTTGGTGAATCACCATTTTTTGTCCAATCCTTTGTTTCAGTAATTACATAAAATGGACTGTTTGGAAAATCAATTTTAGGATTAGGAGTTTTATAATTAAGATGCGCTGGAATCTTCTTTTTGTGAAGGGCTAAAACCGCCTTCATCAGACCCGCTACTCCAGATGCTGAATCTAAGTGACCAATATTAGTTTTCACTGAACCAATCGCACAATATTGCTTATTATCTGTGTATGCGCCAAATGCCTCTGACAAAGAATTTACTTCAATAGGGTCACCAACATTCGTTGCTGTACCATGTGCTTCCACATAACCAATTGATTCCGCGGAAATATTTGCTAATTCAATGGCCTCAGTTGCAGCTTCTACTTGACCTTCAACACTAGGTGCTGTAAATCCAGCTTTGTTGCCTCCATCATTGTTTATAGCGCCTCCAAGTATCGTTGCATAAATATGGTCTCCATCTGCTACGGCATCTTCATATCTTTTAAGCAGCACCGTTCCTGCTCCTCTACTAAAAACGGTACCACTTGCATCTTTATCAAAAGTTCTACAGACTCCATCTATTGACTCTATACCGCCTTCATAATACATATAACCATCTTTCTCAGGTAAATGAACAGTAGCTCCACCAGCTATGACCATATCACATTGATAGCTAAGTAAACTATTTACGCCCATGACTACGGCTACCATTGAAGTGGAACAAGCACTTTGAACGGTAAAACTCGGGCCTGTGAGATTCAGTTTATATGAAACTCTCGTTGCTACATAATCTCTATCGGTTGCTGTAATAATTGAAGTACCACTAGAATTTTTTGCTACCTCACTGTTGGTTGTAACACTATTTAAATACCAAGCGGTACCTGTTCCTCCAAAGACACCAACTCTGGCTTTTGTTTTTTCTGGATCATAACCCGCATCTTCAAATGCATGCCAAGCACACTCTAAAAAAATACGATGTTGAGGATCCATAATTTCAGCATCTCTCGGTGTAATTCCAAAAAATGTCGCATCGAACAAATCAGCACCGTCAACGATACCTCTCGCCTTCACATAATTTGGGTCCTGAATTGTTGATTCTGAAATACCAGAATCTCTTAGTTCATCATCAGTAAATGTACTAATGGATTCTATCCCTTCAACCAAGTTGTTCCAAAATTCTTTAATATCATCTGCTCCTGGCATCCGGCATGACATTCCAATGATTGCAATTTTATGTGCGTCCTTGTTTTTAGTTTCGTTTTCCATAATACTTGTCCTAATTAATTACTTATTACATCCGAGCTCTTCGCTGTAAAACTGCTCGGTTCCTAATGGATTTGGTGTTGTTTAATTTATTTTTTGAATTTATTTCTTCTGCTAGTGATCGAATGGATGGATATTGAAATAAATCTATTATTGAAATATCAATTTTAAAGGCTACATCTATTAGATGTTTCATTTTCGTTATCAGGAGCGAAGAACCTCCTGCATCATAAAAATTATCTTCTACATTAAAGGCATCATGCTTTAGCAATTTAAACCAGATATCTCCAATTTTACTTTCACTAGAATTATTATATTCCCGTTCGCCAATTGCTCTTTTTTGATTGGCATATGGCTCTGGCAATAACTTTTTGTTGAGTTTTCCATTTGAGTTGATTGGAATCTCTTCTATCGGAATAAAAACAACTGGAATCATATAATCCGGAATTGATTTTTTCAAATAGGCTCTAAAGTCAGTCTTTACTGATGTATCCTTTGGGATAAAGTAACAGACCAGTCGATCGTCACCTTCCTGAATTTTTTTACTTAAAACGATGACGGCTTTAATGTTTGAGTGCTTATTGATTTCGTTTTCTATTTCGCCTAATTCAATTCTAAACCCTCGAATTTTAACTTGATGATCAGATCGACCTAAAAACTCAAGTTGTCCACTATGAAGCCACCTTGCCTTGTCTCCTGTTTTATAATACCGAACCCCTTTTTTGTCGAATTTATATTTTTCATTGGTTTCGCTGGAATTGTTTAGGTATCCTCGTGCCAATCCTCTTCCAGAAATCACCAATTCTCCAGGGATTCCTATTGGCTGAAGTCTGTCACGCTTATCTAATATGAAAATCTGTGTATTATCCATTGGCTTTCCTATCGGCACCTTGGTATAATTTTCAGCGGTACTACAATCAAACCAAGAACCAGCAATTGTCACTTCGGTAGGTCCATAGAAATTAATCAAAGCTACTTCGTTATTGGTAGCAATAATTTCTCGGAATTTTTGAACGTGGTAATGTTCCAATGCTTCACCCGTTGAAAAAATAGTCCGTAGACTATCCATCTTTATTTTCCGATCGGCTCCATCGAGAAATGCCAAATAAGAATTAAACATAGAAGGAACAACATGAAGACTTCTAATCTTATACTTTTCAATCGCGTTTAGAATGATTTCAGGATTCTTCTCTCCGTCAGTAGGAAGCACATATAAGCTTCCACCACACAATGTCCATCGATATAGTTCCCAAACAGAAACATCGAAAGTGAGTGGTGTTTTCTGTATAATTACATCGTTCTCTTGAAGGGGAAACTGTTTTTGCATCCACGTTAAGCGATGCATCACACTTCCATGTTCAGTCATCACACTTTTGGGATCTCCAGTTGAACCAGAGGTAAATACAACATAAGCCAGTTGTGTGGATGCTATTGGTAAATTTAAGTTCGTATTGGGGAGATCATTAAAGTCTTGATCTTTATCCAAATGTATTAAAGGGCAATTAATCTTCAGGTTATTCGGCAATCCACCAGAAACTAATACGGCTTGTATTTTACTGTGTTCAATTAAATAGTTTATTCTATCGTGTGTAAAATTCGAATTGATCGGTAAATAAGCAGCTCCAGCCTTCAACACTCCATAAATTCCAACAACCATTTCGACTGATCGATCCATTATAATTCCTACAATACCTTCTTTTTGAATTCCAAGATTTTTGATGTAATGAGCCACTTGATTAGAACGACTATTTAATTCAGCGTATGTCAGTTTAACGTCATCCGAAAAAACGGCAATTCTATCTGGATGTTCTTCAGCTCTTTTTTCTAGATTCCTATAAATAGGGACCTCTTCAACAAGAGAAGCAGTATCATTCCATTCGAAGATTTTATTTGCTGATACGATTTCATCCTCAAGCATATAATCATCTAAATTCATGAGAGGGTTCTGAACAACTTGATCCAATAAATAATGAAATTGAGAAATCATCGCCGTCATTGTCTCATCTGAAAATAAAGAAGTGTTATAGTTAAATGTTGTTACTAGTCCTTCTTCTGTCTCTTGAATCTCTACATCCAAATCGAACTTGCAACTCGGATTAATTAATTCTTCTGTTTCAATAAAAACACCATCGCTGGTTTCTCTCTTTTCCAATACACTGTGATAGGCAAACATGACCTGGAAGATTGGATTATAGCTCACACTTCGATCTGGGTTCAATTTTTCCACGAGCTTACCAAATGGATACACTTGATTATCAACAACTTCTAAAGTGTAGTTTTTGATGTAATCTAGAAAGTCTGAAAAATTTTTAAAGTCACTAATTTGGCTTCTGTAGACGGCAGTGTTTGTAAAGAATCCGATTAGAGATTGAGAATTCACTAATTGTCTGTTTGCAAACGGAACACCAACAGAGATATCATCTTGTTGTGTGTACTTATGCAATAACAATTTAAATACGGAGAGCATCAAAATAAAAGGAGTAATCTTTTCCTTCTTTGTAAAATCTGTAATTGCTCCAAATTCCTTTTCGCCAATGATTAAATCAACATTTGCTCCATCAAATTTCTGAACTTTTGGGCGATTAAAATCGGTTGGTAAATTAAGGAAGAAGTCACCTCCATCTAATTTATTTTGCCAAAACTCTAAAT
>JAESUF010000282.1 GCA_016763215.1 Flavobacteriaceae bacterium | reverse complement strand
TAATTAATTTTAATTCTCTTAGCTATTTCAGAACTAAATATGGTTTACCAAGTTAAAAAGAAAAAGACTTTTTTCTTTAGGTATAAATACCTGAATTTCACTTTATTAAAGTATCAACCTTCTGCTTTTTGTTTTTTTAAGAATAAGGAGTAAAAACAAAAAGCCTTACTATTTCTAGTAAAACTTTTTTTGCTTCCCCTATAGGTCACTACCCAACTGTTACTATTTGATGTTTTATTAGTTATCTGAAAATTAAAGGGTAATCCATCGTCCAATGCTCCCAACGAAGTATGTTGTTTTTTAAAGTAGCAAATCAAAAGTTCTAAACGGCTAATTAAGAAACTTTTAGAGAAATTTATTTTAGATGAAACATCCCTAAATATGGGGAGGGTAAAATTTCACTAAAAAAGGGTATTGCCTGTTTAAAAAATCTGTTGTTTCTTGTGGTGGCTTCGAAGTAACTAATTGTCAAGCCATTAAGAGTTTTTTTTCTTGGTTTTGGTTTAAAGTTGTATTGTCTTAACACTAGGAGAGCATTTTAGCTTTTAGTCTTTCTACTACTATTATTTTCTTGATCCTAAGAGAATTTTGTGGAGAGCATTGAAGAAAACGGCGAAATTCAAAATTTTAATGAATTTCAAAGAAGTGAAAGGAATTGATTGTAAATCATCCTGACCCCAATTTAGATGTTTCAAGGAGTATAACTTTAGTAACCACTTAGAGTGGACCAAATAACTAGGAAACCATGGTACTCATGTTGATGGTGCGACGAAAACGATTTAAAATAACTAATTAAATACAATTAAAAATGAAAAAAGTAATAAAATATACTGTTTTTACCATTTTGATATCTGCGTTTATATTCACTTCTTGTGAAAGTGACGAGGATCTTGGAGATGTTTCAAATGTAACTATTATTAACATGAATAATTTAGATAATAGGACATTAGTTACAGATGATGATTTATTAAATTCTCTCAAGACTTTAGATATTGATGTTGGTTTGGTCTCTAGAGGAGATTTTCACTTACCAGACGGAACTGTAGAAGAGCGAATTTACATTGGGAGTGATATTACATTCACAAAAGAAGAGCTAGACTTACTAATTGGGTCTATTGATCAGACGCGTCAATACAGAACGTTTAACCTAGTTACTGGAAGTAGTCAATCCATTGATATTCTTGGCTATACGGGAGGTAGTCAGGCATTATCTAGTAAAGGACAAACTGCTTTGCAGCTGGCGGTAGCTAATTATAATAACCTGAACACTTCTTTACAATTCAACCTTACTTTTGGTACTAATTATCAGGCTGCAGATATGGTGGTGTATGACAATACCGTAAATACTCCTGGAGGTACGGGAGGCGTTGCTGGTTTTCCAACCTCTGCTGGAGCGCCTCATAAATTTGTTCAGATTTATGGTATTGAGCAGTTCTCAACAGATGTTAATGAACACGTAATTACACATGAGATCGGTCACTCAGTTGGTTTCCGCCACTCAGATTGGTTTGATCGCTTAAGTTGTCCTCCATCTTCTCAAGGGAATGAAGGAACAGGTTCAGATGGAGCTGTACATGTTTCGGGAACCCCTACAGGTAGAGATCTAACTTCAGTTATGCAAGCCTGTTTTTCTACAAGTGAAGATGGTGAGTTTAATGCGAATGATATAACTGCTTTAGAATTTATGTATGCTACTTCTTCTTCTAATCCTTGTGATGGTGTGTCTGAATGGCAAAGTGGAGTGAGTTATAGTATAGGAGATCAAGTTACATATTTCGGAAATCTATACGAACGTGTCTCTGGCGGTTGGACTTTGATTGGACCTTGTAGTTAAGAAAAGACCTATTTAATAGTCATTATAAAAAGTAGAAGGAATGAATGTTCCTTCTACTTCTTTTTTTTAAAGAAGTAAGATCTTTGATTTTTTATACAAGAGAAGAAAGTAGCTCTCCTTTTTGGGCTCGCCTCGACCTAAGTTTTATTTCATAAAAAAAGAACTAAACTTTCGTTTAACTCTTTGTCACTATCGAGCTTATTTATTTTTCATTTTACTCCTTATTTTTCAGGTTTACTCGCGAGAGGGAGTTATGATATAAATCATAAGATGCCTTATTCGTTTAAAATTTCTTGCGCGATTTCATTACACTGAATCAAAGTGCTTTTTACATCATCAAAAGTTGTTCTAGGATTGATCAAACACATGCGTAAAACTATTTGTTTTTGTAATATAGTAGTGACTAAAAGCGCTTCTTTTGAAGAGATAATACGTTCAGAAATTTCTTGATTCAATTTGTCCAATTGCTTCTCAGAAAAGTTTTGATGAATAGGGTTGTATCTAAAATTAATAACAGCTAATGTAGCAGGAGAAACAACTTCCCAACTAGCGCTTTTTCGAATATATTTTTCAGTTTTTTCAGCAAGATCAATAGAATAACTTACTGCCTCTCTAAATGAATTTAATCCATATGTCTTGATAGACATATATAGCTTTAAAGCTCTAAAACGACGAGTCAATTGTACTCCATGATCATAGAAATTAATTTCAGAAGTATTTCCTTCAATATCCCTTAAGTATTCAGGTTTTTCAGTAAAAGTTTGACTTAACCATTTGTGATTTCTTATCAATAAACATCCCATTTCATAAGGTTGAAAAAACCATTTATGTGGATCTACCGTTAGCGAATCTGCTTTTTGAATGCCTTTTAGAGTTTTCGCCCCTTTTTCAGAAAGTATGGCGGCACCTCCATAAGCACCATCAATATGAAACCAAAGGTCTTCCTCTTTGCAAAGTTTTGCTATATCATTAAGAGGGTCAACTGCGCCTGTATTTGTAGTTCCAGCTGTAGCGATCATACAAAAGGGTTGATACCCTTCCAAACGATCTTTGGCAATCGCATTTTTTAACTTATTCATAGAAAGCTTAAATTCCATATCGGTAGGAATGATTCGAACCTGATCTTTACGGAATCCAATAGTTCGTATCGCTTTGATGTTTGAAGAATGGGTTTGATCAGACATGTAAATAATTGCTTTCGAAAAATCATCACCACATTTTTGTTTTCTTGCTGTAACTAAAGCGGTAAGATTTGCCATAGAACCACCACTTGTAAAAATGCCTCCACCTTGCTTTGTTGGAAATCTAAAAAGCTTTAGTAACCAATTTATAGTAACAATTTCTAGTTCTGCAGCAGCAGGAGAAGCTGCCCATCCTCCAGAAAAAATATTGAAACCTGTAGCCAATGTATCTGCCATTGCACTGATATAATTACTAGGTCCAGGAACAAAAGAATACGATTTAGGATGAGAAACGATGTTGCTTTCTTTCAAAACTTTTTCTACTACAAAGTCTAAAACCTCGTGAGAATTAGAACCTTTTTCAGGAGCATTCTCTAAAAATAAAGCATCCATTTCCTTCCGACTAGCCAAAGAAATGGGGCTTTTAGAATTCTGAGTATCAAAATGATCAACAATACTGTCAATAACTTTATAGCCATATTCTTTCATTTCCTCTTTGGAGAGTTCTAATGTTGGGTTCGGTTTCATTCGTTAGTCAAGGTTATTATTTTCGTAAAATTATCCTATTTTTTAACTAAAATAACAATTTTTTTATCTAAATATTTTCAATAATTTTTGTTGATAGGATCAAAAGCAGCAATTAGCTTTTCTCTATAAGCTGTTATTTTCGTTCGAATTTATCAATAGCGAGATTTTATACCCTAAAACAGGGATGTTAATTTAATAACTGTAGCCAGATAACGAAGTAAAACCCATAAAAAACAAAAAAGCAGGGATATTTCTATTGAGACTTTTTAAACTCACTAAATAACCCTTTATCATCATCAAACAATCGTTGGGCATATAGCTTCAGAAAAGCGACCTCATTATTTCTATTTTTAATAAAGTTACAGCGACACTTTTTTTACAACAATCAAGCTCTCAGTTATCACATAATGAAAGAATCATTAGTCAATCTAATACAAATACTTCTCAAAAAAAACAAGATTCCTTTTGATAGGGAGGAGTTAGTGTTTCAAATTCAAAGTCATCCATCCTATCCAAGTTTGCATGCAATAACAGGAGTTTTGGAACATTTCAATATTGAAAATGTTGCATTAGATATTCCAATTACTAAAGAAGTATTAAACCAACTTCCAGATTGTTTTATTGCTCAGATTAATAACAACAAGGGGCAAAATTTGGTTGTCGTGGAGAGAAAAGGGCAGGGCTATTTAATTTTTGATTCTGAAAAGCGAAAAACAGAAAACTCAGTAGTTGAATTTCTTGAAAAATTTACAGGCATTCTAGTTGCCGTAGAACAACCTGAATTGGTGAAAAAAGTATCGCCTACTTTTCTTTTTAGAGAAGCTCTAGGGCTCGTAGCATTGACTATGCTAGCATCTTTAATTGTTTATTTTTCTTCTATTTCATGGTATACTATTAGTTACTTATTACTATCTACAGCTGGTGTTTTAGCTAGTGTTGCTATCATAAAACAAGAATTGGGACTACAATCATTCATTGGAAATGCATTTTGTTCTGGAAATAATGAAAAAAAAGATTGCGATGCCGTTTTAACATCTAAAGGAGCTCACGTTTTTAAAGATTATAAATTAAGTGATTTTAGCCTTTTATATTTTACAGGATTAACGCTTTTAACTTTTTTCCAAATCTCTAATCCTGTTATTTCTTTTTCAATTAGTCTCTTAGCAATTCCTATCACTCTATACTCGATATATTATCAATATGTCGTTCTAAAAAAATGGTGTCTTTTATGCTTAAGTATAGTTGTCATTTTATGGTTGCAGGCATTAGTTCTTCTTTTAACCAACACATTTATAGAAAATTTTATAACAAAAGATTTTATCGTTTTTGGTTTGGTAGGAACATCTACATGGCTGATTTGGAATTATTTAAAACCTCTATTTGTTACCATTCAAAAACAAAAAGAAGAAAAAATAGAAAGTGTAAAGTTTAAAAGAAATTATACCTTATTTGAAAGTTTACTTCAAAAAAAACACTTGATAAACACTGAAATTATTGATAGTAAAGAAATTGTTTTTGGTAATTCAAAGTCTAATTTAGAAATCATCATAGTAACAAATCCTTTTTGCAGTTTTTGTAGAACAGTACATCAGCAAGTAGAGGATATATTACATAAGTATAGAGAAAAAGTAAAAATTAAAATACGTTTTAATGTTTTTGAATTAGATGAAAGTAGTGATGTTGTTACTATTACAACAAAACTACTTCAATTATACAATGAAGAAGGAAATGAAATGTGTTTACAAGCGATGGGTGAGGTCTATAGTGAATCCCTTTCTACTACAAAATGGTTAGACAAATGGAAGCGATTTACGCATAAAGAAAGTTACATCAATGAACTGAAAAAACAAGGTAAATGGTGTCAAGAAAATGGGATCAATTTTACCCCTGAAGTTTTAATTAACGGAAAATCGTTACCCAAAGAATATAAACCAACAGATGTGATTTTTTTTATAGAAGACTTGGAGGAAAATTGTAGTACGGTAAGGGCAATTGCATAGTGTAAAGCAATAAACCTTAGAGCAAGTTTGGCTGCTTTTTTTAAAAAGATCCGATCACAAAAAACAGACATAATCCTTGAGTGTCTTTAAATGATCAAGGCGATAATAAATAGTTAAAATTTTTAATGATGAAAAATTTAGAGAAATTAGGAAAAG
>JAESUF010000281.1 GCA_016763215.1 Flavobacteriaceae bacterium | reverse complement strand
GGTATAAGACATCGTATCCGAACCTGTTAAAACAACAAATCCATCAAAGTTATTATACTCGTTTTCTATCACCTCTGCTATCTCGACATAATACTCGGCATTCATGTTCGATGAGTCTATAGGAGTTTCGAAAGAAACAGATTCGATATCACAATCTAAATGATTTAGTTCCGTTATGTTATCTAAGATCTGACTAAAATTAAATGCTTTTAATGTATTTGTAGCATAGTCTTTTACCATACCAATGGTTCCTCCAGTATAGACGAGTAATATCTTTCTCTTATTTGCCATTATGTCACGCTCTTGATAAAAATTTTGAATTGGAATAATTTATGATGTAAAAGTATAAACAAAAATCGAATAACAATTTTAAAGTACAATATATGATCGGGTTTTATATACTCCTTGGAATTATCGCTTTAGCTAGTGCAGCGGTAAGTAACCAATTAAAAAGTAAATTTAAAAAATACTCCAAAATTCAGTTAAGAAATGGAATGAGTGGAGCAGAAATTGCTGAAAAGATGTTAGCAGATCACGGTATAAAAGGAGTTAAGGTAGTTTCTACCCCTGGAATGCTAACGGATCATTACAATCCAAAAAACAAAACGGTTAATTTAAGTGCTGGTGTATACAATGGGAGAAATACAGCTGCTGCAGCCGTTGCTGCACATGAGGTAGGACACGCTGTTCAACATGCAAAAGCGTATCAATGGTTAACAATGCGCTCTCAATTGGTTCCTATAGTTTCAATTTCTTCTAAGTTTTCCATGTGGCTAGTAATGGGTGGTATCATCTTGGGTGCTGTATCTCAAAACCAAGGAATGGGTTTTTACATTGCCATAGCTGGATTAGTTTTTATGGGAATTGCTACCATATTTAGCTTTATTACTTTGCCTGTAGAATATGATGCAAGCAATAGAGCTCTTGCTTGGTTAAAAAATAAAAACATAGTTACCCAGCAAGAATATGCTGGCTCCAAGGATGCCTTAAAATGGGCTGCAAGGACCTATCTAGTGGCTGCACTTGGGTCTTTGGCTACACTTCTTTATTGGGGAATTCAAATCTTGGGAGGTAGAGATTAACAATCTCTAAAAACAATACTTCTCGTGATAGATCCTAGAAGTATTTTTTGATTTCATTTTGACTTAAAATAGGAGTAACAATTTCAACGAAAACTTCGATGCAAGCATCAAGGAATTCGTTTAATTAAAAAAATAAATGGCTATTCAGGAGACGTTTTCAGAAATGAAAGCGTCTTTTCTTTTTAATAGGCATCATATCTCTGTTCGACTTGGATTTAACCCGGTTCATCAGAACTCGATTTTATACCTAAAAATAAAAACGAATTTTTACACCATCAAAATAAACGACCATGAAGACCTACCTAACAATTAGCTTTATCTTACTAGTAGGATTATTTTCCATTCAATCTCAAAATTCTATCAGTGGGAAAATAGTAGACAAAGACAATCAGTCTTTAGCTTATGCTAATGTTATTTTACATACCCTTGATACAAAAGACACTCCTAAAGGAACTGTTACTGATGATAATGGAAAGTATCGATTTGAAAATATTGCTTCCGGGAACTACAAACTAGAGATTTCTATGTTAGGCTTTGAATCGAAATTGATAAAGGAACTTATATTAGATTCAAATAAAACATTCAACTTTACTTTAGTAGAGGAAACACAAAAATTAAATGAAGTCGTTATAAAAAGCAAACGCCCAGTCATTAAACAAACTGCAGAAAAATTGATTATTGATTTAGAAAAGTCCGAAATGATTAATACCAGCCTACAAGATGTGATGAGAAAAGTTCCTGGGGTTATTGTAACTAATAATGGAATTTCGATTGCAGGAGATACTGGAGTTCGAATTTTAATCAATGGAAAAACTACCGAGTACATGGATATACAAACCATTTTACGTGATTTTCCAGCAGATAATATTTCTAAAATTGAAGTTGTAGAGCAACCGGGCGCAGAATACGATGCTTCGGGTTCTGGTGCAATTATCAATATCATCTTGAAAAAAAATGTTCGTCTAGGAACCCATGGAAGTACAACTGTTTGGATAGGGGAAGATGAAGGGTTTGAATATGGAACAGGAGTTTCTATTGCTAGTTATAAAAATAAATTAAACTGGCAAACAAGCATTAATCATTCACAACCAACTTGGAGAGAAGATCTATTCTTAGTAAGATCGGTTGGGACTGAAACATACGATCAGATAACAAGAGAACCTTATGACCCAAACAATTTTACAGTAAGTGGAAACCTTGACTATTATATAAACGATAAACATTCAATTGGAATTGGTGGGCGTTGGAATAATAGAAAATCGACAAGAGTGGCAGAAAGTAGAACTATTATTTCTGATGTAAACAATACAGATGTTTTGTATTCTGAAAATAGTTTTGACAGAGATCGAGTAGATTATAATTTCAATCCTTATTATGAATACAAGACTGAAACTGATAAACTAGTCGTCGATTTCAACTATGTAGATTTCACAAATGATAATACCAACACTTTGTCTGACGTTGCTGGAAGCACTATAAACTTTACAGATCGTAGGTATATCCAAAATGGGAAATACTCGATTAAAACCTACAGAGCAGATTACGCTAAAACCTTTTCAGAAAAGTTAAAAATAAGTTTTGGTACTAGATATGCTGATGTGAAAACAGACAACGATTTACTATCATTGGTTGATAACAATATGGGGGATTTTGATTTGGTAGAAGATGAGAGTAGTCAGTTTTTAATTAATGAAACCATTTTCGCACTCTATTCTAAAATAAATGCAAGCTTTGGAGAATGGTCTTTTTCTGGAGGACTACGATATGAAGATAGTAATACACAAGGAAAATCAGTGTTTATAGAGAACAATGTATTAACTGAAGAAATTAAGAACAGACCCATTAAGAAAATATTTCCTAGTGCTTCTATCAGTAGAAAATTAACAGAGAACCTTGGAGCAAGTATCTCTTACAGTTACAGAATACAACGTCCTTCTTACAACAGTCTAAACTCTTTTGCAACATTTTTAGATCCTTTTTCTGCTGGCGAGGGGAATCCAAATTTGAAACCTTCGTTTACCAATAACTATCAATTTAACTTAACCTACGATGGGCAACCGTTCTTTACCGTTGGTTATAGTAAAACCAAAGATGTGATTTTTCAGTTGATACAACAAGACAATGCAACGGCACAAATTAGACAAAGAGACGTGAATGTTGAAAATAATGCGAATTGGAATTTTAGATTATTTGCTCCATTAAATTTCATAAAAGGGCTAGAAGGGTACACTGGTTTTATCGTTACGCATACAGATTACCAATCGGCAACTTACAATCTAGATTTAGACAAATGGAACTTGTATTGGTTTATACAAGCTAGCTATCAATTACCTTGGGATATTAATTTTGAATTAAGTGGAAACTATGGAACAGGAGCCTTAGAAGGTCAGATTGATGTTAACTGGTTAGCAGAATTGGATGTTTCTTTTGGTAAAAAGTTCATGAATGACAAACTAAAAGTAAATCTTGGTCTTAATAAATTACTAAACAGAGGTTTTGTTGGAACCATCGATTATGGAAACGGAAATGCTTTTGTAGAAAGCAATAATTCTAGGCAGAATATTCAGTTGCGTTTAACCTATAGTTTTGGTTCTCGTTTTGGGAAAAAGAAAGACAAAAGAAATATCTCTAGAGATGAAGAAAATAGAATTAATGATAACAATTAAAAATCCAACCCTGTCATGAAAAAGCTGTCTACATTAAATCAAATCGTCTTTTTCACTGGCTTTATTGTTTTTATCTTACTCCTTAATAATAGCATCAAAGAAGCTTTATTGAGTAATGGAATCGACTCTTATAATTTTCACTTAGGCGTAAAGGCGTTCAGTAATTGTATTCTTGGTATTGTATCGTTCTTTATCGCAAGAAAATTGAACTTGATTAAATTGGGAGGTCTCTCTAAAACTAAACCTAAAAAATTATGGCTGCTTATTTTCCCTTTACTATTTCTAGTATCATTGAATGGTTTATTTCTTGATACAATTCCGAATTACAATGCTTTAAATTTAATTATCCTCTCAATATATTGTTTAAGTATTGGTATTTCAGAAGAATTAAGCATCCGAAGCGTTTTACTACCTTTATTAATTCGGTTTTTCGGAAAAGGAAAAAAGGCAACGATCAAAGCTATTCTTATTTCGTCTCTTATTTTCGGATTGCTACATTTAATAAAATTTGACAAAGGGATTTATGGAGAGATTTCTCAAGTATTTTTTGCTACATTTATTGGAATCTCATTTGGAGCTATACTCGTAGTAATAAAAAGAATATATCCATTAATTATTGCACATGCAGTAATAGATTTTGTAGCCAAATTAGACAGCATAAATACCCCTATCAAAGAAGTCGTAGCACAACCAATGAATATCGAAAACAGTTTGATAACCGTATTATTAACAATACCTTGTTTACTTTACGGAGTGTACGTAATTAAAAAGCAGATTTCTTTGAACTAAATACATTGCCTTTATTAATGAACACAAAACTGAACAGGTCTGATTACCTATTACTCTTGCTATTCTATATTGCTAGCGCAACTCTAAATTGTATAGAATACTATAATGATGGTGAAGATTTAATCGAATATCTAATTGATATTCCCGCTTCTACCATTTTTGGATTGACCAGTCTTTTTGTTTTCATGTATTTTATTATTCCTTCTTTCTTAGTAAAGCAGAAAAAATATTTT
>JAESUF010000280.1 GCA_016763215.1 Flavobacteriaceae bacterium | reverse complement strand
CTATTGAAGCAGAGATTACAGGAGATGCTTTTGCATTTAACCCTGTTGTCGGAAATGCGAATAATGATGTATTATCGAATTCGAAATATGGAGATACGCATAGAGTAATTGGATTGGCTTCTAAAACATTTAATTTCTTTGGAGAAAATGCTCCAACTACAGTAACTACTTTTTTCGAATATGCTAAAGGTGGTCGATTTAATTATACCTACGGAGGTGACTTGAATGGTGATGGATCAAACTTAAATGATTTATTATATGTGCCTACTGAAGCAGAAATTGGATCTATGCAATTCTCTGGAGCAGGACAGGCTCAAGCATTCAATGCTTATATCGCACAAGATGATTATTTAAGCGAAAGAAGAGGGCAGTATACTGAACGTTACGGTGCTTTAGCTCCTTGGAGAGGACGTTGGGATGTGAAAATATTACAAGACATCAAAATTGCTGGTAACAATACATTACAGTTGAGTTTAGATATTTTAAACTTTGGAAACTTAATTAGCTCTGAATGGGGATTGGTAGAACAACCAAGAAATTTACAACCAGTAGGAGTTAACGTAGATCCAAATACATTAACACCAACCTATACTTTTGATCCAGCGTTAACGGAAACATTTACGGTGAATGCAAATTTATTGTCTAGATGGCAAGCACAATTTGGTATCCGATATAGTTTCTAATTATATGGATGTTTTTGATATTAAATATCAAAATTCCATAAAATTGATCTCCTGATGACATTTCAGGATCAAGAAAAATAACGATCTTTGAACCGTCACGCACAGCGTGACGGTTTTTTATTGAATACCCATGAAATATAGACAACTTACCAAAGAACAATTTGAATCATTGCATGAAGATTTCGCTAAATTTTTAGCAACTCAAAAGATTGATGAAAAAGAATGGAAGAAACTAAAATCTAAAAACGGGGCTTTAGTTGAGGAGGAATTGAATTTATTCAGTGATTTAGTTTGGGAAGATGTACTCTCTAAAGTAGGTTATATAGAACACTTTTCAACGACGTCTGTTAATTTGTTCAAATGTGATGAAGAAGAGATTCTTCGAATTGTTGTAAAAGTGGATAAAGAAATAGATTTATTTTCTGAAGAAGGCTATACGTGGTTATTACAAAACCCGAATGATGATGCTATTGATTACCTAACAGGAAATAAACCTTATGGTGCAGATAGAAATCTAGAATTGTTTGGATTAATTGAAAAAGGTGGAAATATCTCTAATGGAGAGTTGTTCGAGTTTTTTAATCGGTTAACCTCTTAAGTAGTTGCTTGGTGCCAATGACAGCATTCTCTTCAATAATTGTCAAATATGTATAGGATTTTTCTAGAATAGCAGGCTTGGGGTCAATAAAATAAATAGGGGTCGCTTTGCGAACAAAATTAATCAAGCTAGCTGCGGGGTATACCTGCATCGAAGTTCCTATAATTATTAAAACATCTGCTTGTTCAGTTATTTGAATAGCTTTATCCAACATAGGGACCGCTTCGCCAAACCAAACAATATGCGGGCGCAATTGCATCCCTTTTTCGCAAAGATCTCCCAATTTAAGATCTCCCTCCAAAGGATATATTAAATGTTCATCTCCAGTACTTCTTATTTTCCTTAATTCACCGTGTAGGTGTAAAACATTTGTGCTGCCTGCTCTTTCATGTAAATCGTCTACGTTTTGAGTCACGATATCAACATGGTAATGCTCTTCTAGAGCAACTAGGTTTAAATGGGCCTCATTTGGGTTTACTTCTTTTAGTTGCTTTCTCCTTTGATTGTAAAACTCCAAGACCAACTCAGGGTTATTTTCAAATCCTTCTGGTGTTGCAACTTCCATCACATCATGCCCTTCCCAAAGACCATCGGCATCTCTAAATGTTTTAATTCCACTTTCGGCACTTATTCCAGCGCCTGTAAGAACAACTATGTTTTTCATAGACATAAAAGTAGTAAAATTTAGTATGTTTGTTTCACAAGAATGATTTAATGAACAATGACTTACTCACATACCTAGAAGGCTTAGTTACCGATAATCGAAAAGAACTCTTTAAAAGGATCTTAGAAGATAGGACACGGCACTTTACTGTGGTCTTAGAAGATATTTACCAGCAACATAATTCGAGTGCTGTAGTGAGAAGCTGTGATGTTTTCGGAATACAAGATGTCCATGTTATTGAAAATAAATACCATAGCAAAGTGTCTAGGCATGTAGCCAAGGGTTCACAAAAATGGTTGACTTTTCATCATTATCAAGATGACACTGACAATACTGGTGATTGCATTCAAGCGCTGAGAAAGCAAGGCTATCAAATTATAGCAACGACTCCCCATCAAGAATCTTGTTTATTACAAGATTTTGATATTACTAAAAAGTCAGCTTTTGTTTTTGGGGTAGAGAAGAGTGGTGTTTCTGAAGAAGTTCTAGAACAAGCTGATGGTTATTTAAAAATCCCGATGGTAGGGTTTACAGAAAGTTTAAATATATCCGTAGCTGCAGCCATCATTTTAGAAAACCTAGGTTCTAGATTGAGAACCAGTGAGCAAGATTGGCAGCTAAGCAAGAAAGAGAAAGAACAGTTGTATCTAGAATGGATAGAAAAAACGATTAAAAATGTAGACAAAATAAAAGAGCACTTTTTTGAGAGTCAATCCTAAAGATTCATTAATTTTATAAATCAATGTAAAATATACCGGTATGAAATGTGATGTTTATTTAACCTTTGAGGGTAACTGTGAAGAAGCTATGAATTTTTATAAAGGCGTTTTAGATGGTACGTTCATAGTTACAATGCGCTATGCAGACGGACCGCCAGAATATGTTATTGAAGGTGCAGAAGATAAAATTATGCACACTACCTTGTCTTTTGGTAACGGTTGTGAGTTAAAAGCTTCCGATACCTTACACAAACCTATTGTAAAAGGAAATGCGTATACAGTATCTATCATGGCAGATGATGAGGCGCACGGAGAGAAAATATTTAACGGGCTCACTGTTAATGGAGGAACCGTTGAAATGCCTTTTCAAGATGTGTTTTGGGGAGGTAAATTCGGAAACTTAACAGATCAGTTTGGAATACAATGGATGATTAGTAGTCCACATTAATTAGGTAAATAGAAAGCGAAAAGCATGGATGCAAGAGTCACCGCATACATTGAAAAAAAAGAACAATGGAGTAAAGAGCTTTCTTTACTAAGAGAAACCTTACTTCAATTGCCTGTTGAAGAAACCATCAAATGGGGTGCGCCAACCTATACTTTTGAAGGGAAAAATATTGTTGGATTAGCTGCTTTTAAAAATTATTGTGGATTGTGGTTTTTTCAGGGCGGGTTGTTAAAAGATACTCGTAAAGTCTTATTAAATGCCCAGGAAGGAAAAACAAAAGCAATGTTACAATGGCGGTTTAATTCATTAGAAGAAATTGATGCTGATTTATTAAAATCATATGTTTTAGAAGCAATAGAAAATCAAAAATCAGGAAGGGTTATTAAACCGCAGAGGAATACAAAGCCTTTAGTTATTCCAGAAATACTTCAGAAAGAACTCGATACAAATGCATCGTTTAAAGAGAAATTCGAATCATTTTCTTTAAGCCATAAAAGAGAGTATGCAAATTATGTTTCAGATGCAAAAAGAGAAGCAACAAAACAGTCGAGACTAGAAAAGATTGTTCCTATGATCCTAGAAAAGGTAGGATTGCATGACAAGTACAAAAAATGTTAATTATTTTTTTTTATATCTCCAAATTAAAAAGAGAAGCAACAAAACAATAGAGACTATAAAAATTCTTCCTATAATACTAGAGAAAAAAGAGTTTTCTGGCAATAAATCCTTTTGAGTAATTGAATCAATTGTTGCAATAGAATCACAACGTATTATCCAGAGGTCTATTCTCTTTTCATTGTACTCCCCAGTAACAAAATACTCTGCACAAGGTTTTTTTCGCTGATTGCTTTTTCCAAAGTTCACGTCTCCAGTAACAAGAATTGTATTAATTGCTAAAGAATCTAGCTTTAATTTGATTAAGGAAGCGCTTGCTTTTTCTGAATAAACCAATCTCTTTGTACGAATCGTTTTTAAGGTTCTGGCATCCATCCCATAATCAAAAGAAACATCTTTTCCTTTCCAAATAAAGAGTACAACAATAATACCTAAAGAGAGACCGATAAAATAATAACCAAACCGTTTTAATAATTTCATCTATTCATTTCATTATTTCATCTCAATGAATTATGAGATAAAAAGCTGACAGCAAAATTAAGTGTATTTTTTGAATTTAACGAGAATAAAATTACCTTCTTAATAGCGAGAAGTTTCCTTTAAAAATTGTGAGAACCCCATTATTCATAAATTCAACAGCGAACCAATAATCAGAAGATGGTTCTTTTTTTCCATTTGTATTGTACCCATTCCATCCAATGCCTGAAGGTTTAATGATTTTAATTAATCGCCCTAGTCTAGAATATATTTTAATTTCTGCCTCAGGGTTGTTTTGTAAATCATCGATATTCCATGTGTCATTAATTCCATCATCATTTGGTGTGAAAAAAAGTGGGTAACCTAATGTTTTAAAATTGAGTACAAAATTGAAGCAATTTCCAGAGAGGTCTCTTACAGTAATTGTATGTTCTCCAGGAAGAATATCATAAAATCGCACAAAACTTTGGAAAGTCCCATTGTCTAAAGAATATTCATAATAACCTAATCCGGCATCAATTACATTGATTTGGATCGTTGTTGCTAGAGAAAAAGCATCCGATAGGAAAATAATCTCAAACTGTGGACTTGATGCTTCTACAACAACCTCAGTTGGGGTATAATTACAATCTGGCCCAATATCTGTTGTTAATTTTGTTGTTTCTACTATATAAGTTCCAGCTTCTATAGCATTGTAGTTTGGACCAGTACCAACTTGTACACCATTTAAAAACCAATTGACAGTAAAAAGAGAGGGATTTAAACCAGATTCTAGTAAAAGCGGATTAATGGTTTCGCCAGTTTCTGCATTGACACAAATTATTCCTCCTTCAATAATTAAGTCTAATAGTGGATACACAGTCACTTGAAACAATGTTTCTGTAAAGCAATCTGGATCTGCAGTAGGAGCAGCATAAACATAAATAATTCTCGAACCTAAATCTGTAATTGTATAATCAGTAGGATCTATTGGGTCAATTCTATTAGGGCGCCTATAGTATATTACTTCTACACCAGGTATTGATAATGTAGGTAATGTAACGCTTTCGCAGCCCTCCATATTCACCAAGCTGTTTAACAAAGGTCTTGCATAAATTGTAATTGTAAATATGTGCTCGTCTGTACATAAAAAACGATCTCCATTTTCCGCATACACATACAATGTTTGAGTTGCAGTAATTATATCTCCTGCATTTAATTGTGTTCCTAGTCCATCTGGTTGAGTAAAATAATCACCAACGATTAAAGGAGGTAATTCATACGTTTCACAAGCCGTTACATCGGCTGGTTCATCTACTTGAATTCCGAGAATGTGAATTGTAAATACATTTTCATTTGTACAACCTGCTAAATCAGCATGCTCGTTAAAGATGTAAAGTGTTTGTGTTGTAGTGATAACATCGCCTGCATTTAATTGTAACCCTTGCTCATTGGTTTCTGTAAAGTATTGTCCGTTAGCTAATACAGGTAAGGTATAAGGATCACAGCTAAAAATATCCGTAAAATTATCTACCAATGGAAAAGGACGTATTTCAACAGTGAAATTTGTCTCCGCATCACAAAAAGCAGTTGTATTATAGACGTATAGTGTTTGAGTACTACTTACAATGTCACCAGGAAATAATTGAGTTCCCATTCCACTTGGTTGTGTAAAGTATTGTCCATTTACCAGTATAGGCAAAGCAGGTAAATCATCTTCACATCGTAGAATATTTGCTAGTTGGTCTACTGGAGGTATAGGATTAATAGTAATATCTATTGAAATGTTATCAGTACAGTTCGGTAAAATAGTGACCTCAGGAGCGTAATAATAAACTGTTTGAGAAGTGGTAATTACCGTTCCTGTTGGAATAGGAACACCTGCGCCCATTGCTTGCGTAAAATAGCCCCCTAAAGCTGTATTTGGAATGGTGTAGCTTCCGCAAGCACTAAGGTTTTGAAATACACTGGTGTCTATTATTGTAATATCAAATTGGCTCGAATTGTTACAAGTGGTTGCTAAATTAATAGTGTATACATATACTGTTTGTGAAGAGGTAATCAGATCTCCAGCATTTAATTGCGTTCCTCCACCAGCAAGATCGGTAAAGAAACTTCCATTAACAATAGGTGGTAAAGTGTAAGAATTACAGGTAATAACATCTGCAAAAACATCCACAAGAGGAATTGGATGAATGAGTATGTTAAATTGAGTTTCTACACAAAACATAGCATTAGGGCTTGCATAAAAGTAGATACTTTGATCAGTTGTAATAACTGTTCCTCCAGGGATTATCACTCCCGTTCCTCCAGGACCGCCAGTCTCTGTATAGAATTCTGCATTTGGATAGGAAGGAACAATGAACTCACCACAATACTCAGTTGGAATAGTATATTCATCAGCCATTGAAACCAAAAAACTAGTTTCATTAGAACAACCATTTCCATTGATAGCATATATGAAGATTGTCATTTGGCCATTAACAATATCACCAGCATTTAAAGGAATTCCTGTACCTCCAGGTCCTGTAAAATAATTTCCATTTGTTAAAACAGGTAAGGTATATTGTGTGCATTCATAGACACTATTTAAAATGTCGACAAGTGGAGACGGATTGATATTAATATTAAAAGTAACGATATCAAAACAAACAGGATTTGTATTGTCTATGAGACGTGCCCAGATTGGAATTGGGTTTACGCCGATAGGTACAGAAAATGCTGTAGGGTCTGTAATGGCATTTATACCCAGTGTAGCATCAGAAGCCGTTGTATAATAATTTACTGTATAGTTGACAGGGTTCAGCCCATTTAATATTTGAGTTTCCACTTGTCCAGAAATATCAACAACTGTATCAGATTCACAAGCTTCAATATCTAGTGGTGTTGTAGCGTTTATGACTGCAACATTTAAATCAAAATCTAAGATTAGTGAACACAAATTAGCTGTATTTCTATTACGGATTCTTATGTAAATGGTTTCACCACCTAGGGAAGGGTAGGCAGTTAAATCTGTAGAAATAGGAATGTCGTTAGTAGCATTCGTTAATGATGTATAATAAAATACTTCATATTCAGCTGGGTCTATTGCTAATGCTATTGCATCATTAAGCGTTAAGTTGAAGGTAATTGTATTTCCTGTGTCACATTCTAACAAATCGCTTGGAGGTGTAATTGGTAAATCCACCACGACTACTTGATCTGTTAAAGTACAGCCATTACTCAATGTTGTTACAATTACATCATAGGTTCCTGTTTGTGTGGCTGTATAGGTAGGATTTGTTTCTCCAGTAATAGTGACTCCGTTCCTTAACCATTCATAGGAGAAGTCTGTAGTATTCGTATATCCAGAATCAAATAAAATGGCATCACCATCACAGAGTTCTCGATCTGGCCCTACATTTAAAAATGTATCAAAACTACCAGCTTGTATGAAAACGGCAGAATCAAAATCAGAATCATTGTAATCTCCTATTACTAATTTAATTCTGTATGGATTGTTAGGTATTACTGTAGATGATGCATTTAAAACAACTGTATGTCCCCTCATATTTAAAGAGGAGTTAGCGGGGTCATCTACATTATAGGTGCTAAACAATTGAGGGTTTATAGAGTTGCAATTGCTGTTATATTGATTATCTCTAATATCTCGTACTGAAATCGGAGTATTTGTTCCAGGTAGTATTGCTAAATTTGTGGTTATACCTGTTGTGACATCTGTTAATAGAAAAGCAAAGACATCACTAAATCCACACTGCCATTGACCATACTCATTGGAAGCAAACAAAAAATCGAATGTAAAATTTGTAGAAGAAGGAACAAAATCAAATTCTAAAAAAGCAACATCTGTAATTGTTGAAGACTGACCTGTTTGATTGCTGATATTTTGTAAATCAATATCTCCATTGGTGTTCACTTGACTATCTAAGCCAATACCAGTATAAATTCCTTGAGAATTAGCTGCAATACCACTACGGATTACAATACCTTCAGGTAGCGGAAATGTTGAACCATTACTATTAAAATAGGCAACTGATTGATTCGATGAAATACTAATATTTGAATTGGTAGCACAAGAATTAGCTAGTAACAAATCTACCAATGCTTGAGGAGTATACCCCGAATCATTTACTGTAATTGTTTGTGATTGGGTTGTAGAATATCCAAACACAACAAAAAGCAAAAACAATGCTTTACGGAAAAAGTGTTTGGAGGAAAACTTCACAATAATTTAAATTTAATTGATATTATCTTTATAATATTAACAAATTGATATCTCTAAAAGGCAAGTCAAACCAATCAGCAACAGTTCTATTGGTTAAAATACCATGGTAAAAATACATTCCGCTTCTTAGGCTTTTATCAAAACGAGCAGCGTTTTCAAATCCACCCTCTTCAGCAATATTTGTCAGGTAAGGGGTGAATATATTACTTATAGAAAATGAAGCTGTTCTTGCATACCTTGAAGGGATATTAGGAACACAATAATGGATTACTCCATGTTTCTCAAATGTTGGTTTCGAGTGTGTAGTTACTTTGGATGTTTCAAAACAACCACCTCTATCGATACTCACATCCACAATTATTGAACCTTCTTTCATTTGCTCAATCATTGCTTCTGTTACAATAACAGGTGAGCGATTCTTTCCTCGAATTGCGCCAATTGCAACATCACAACGACGTAATGCTTTTGCCAATGTTTTTGGCTGTACAGTAGATGTGTATATAGGAGAGTTTAAACAATGTTGTAACGTCCTTAGTTTCGTAATTGAATTATCAAATACTTTAACTCTAGCTCCTAACCCTAAAGCGGATCTCGCAGCAAACTCACCAACCGTTCCAGCTCCTAAAATAACAACATCAGTAGGAGGGACCCCTCCAATATTACCAAGTAATAACCCATTCCCTTTGCTTACACCACTCATAAGCTCAGCAGCAACTAACACAGAAGCCGTTCCCGCTATTTCACTTAAAGACTTTACTATAGGGTAAAAACCATGTTCGTCTTTGATATAATCAAAAGCTACGGCAGTGATTCTTTTTTTGGCTAATGTTTCAAAATATTTTTTCGTTTGTGTTTTTAATTGTAGTGCAGAAATCAATACACTCTGTGGATTGATTAATTCAATTTCCTCATGAGTAGGTGGAGCAACTTTTAATACAATGGTACAAGCAAATGCTTCTTTTATATCATAAGAAATTTTGGCTCCTGCATCTGAGTATTCTTTATCAGAATAATTTGATCCTTCGCCAGCTCCAGTTTCAACTACAATTCGATGACCATGTGCAGACAAGGCAGCAACGGCATCAGGAGTTAAACAAATTCTTCTTTCTTCAAAATGAGTTTCTTTAGGAAGGCCAATTAATAGTTCTCCTTTTTGTTTCTTGATTTCTAACATTTCCTCTTGAGGAAGCAGTTCTTCTTTACTAAAAGGGGAGAATGAACTCATATAGTTTGATTTAGTTGGATATTACGTTGTCCATTATCTAACAATGTCAAATGGATCTCAACGGAGTTTAAAGGTAGTAAATTTTGGATATTCTCAGGCCATTCTATCAAACACCATGCATTTGAATAGAAATAATCCTCTATTCCAATGTCATAGGCCTCTTCTTCATTCTCTATTCGATAAAAGTCAAAGTGGTAAACAACCTTCTTATCTTTTGATTGATACTCATTTACTAAAGAAAAAGTAGGTGAGTGAACTACCTCTTGAATTCCTAGCTCTTTGCAGATTTCTTTTATTAACGTTGTTTTACCAACTCCCATGCTTCCGTAGAACAACAGGGTTTTATTTTTAGAAAAAGCGATAACATCACTAGCTATTGATGATAAATCTGATATCGAGTAGTTTTTATTCATTGCTACAAAAATATGTATTGACTTCTATTTACAATATTTATCTAGCAAAGATTTTGCTAAATTATCTCCTTTTATAACCGCTAAATTTAATTCTACACAAGCTTCTACATCTCTTCCTAACATTAATAAACAAGCGCCTACCATGTATTGTGTGTCTGATGACCTACTTTGACTAGGGATATTGCTAAAATCTATTAACGCTGATTGATAATCTTTTAAATGATAAAAAACGAAACCTCTTTCATATTGTATTTCTTCAATAGAAATTTCAAATTGACTAGGGCTATATTGAAAATTTCGTTTTATAGTCATTTGATATGTTCTATTCTTAGTGAACAAGTGGTTATTATAGTCTTCTGCAAGGTTATAATAAAACAACGAGCTATTATAATCACCAAGTCTTTTGTAGTTATTACCAATATTAAGTAAACCATAGGATTCAGGCTATCAATTTTTAAAGCTTCTTTATAATCAAGAATAGCATCCTTATAATTTCCTAAAGCAGACTTATCTGTTCCACGATTGATATATGCACCAAGATTATTTTTATCGGCAAGAATCGCATCATCTAATATTTTAATTGCTTCTATGTATTTCCCTTTATTCTCAAGAATTTCTGCTTCATGAATATAGGTATCATGAGATTTACCACAATTTGCAAATGTAATAAGTGAGAATAATAATAAAAATCTCATAGAATTACTTTGGACTATAAATTGCACAAGGAATTACCATCTCTTCTAATGAAACGCCTCCATGCTGGTAAGTGTTTCTGAAATATTTCACAAAATGATTGTAATTATTTGGGTATGCAAAAAACAAATCTTCTTTGGCAAACACAAATGGGCTATTGAAAGCAATACTAGGTAGGTAGATGTCTTTTGGGTTTCGTACAGCGTACACATCTTTTTCTTCATAACTAAGACTTCTTCCTGTTTTATACCGTAGGTTAGAGCTAATATTCTTATCTCCAACTACCTTTGTAGGGTGTTTACAATTAATGGTACCATGATCTGTAGTGATAATCAGTTTTTGCCCTAATTGTTGTGCTTTTTGAATGATTTCAAACAAGGGAGAGTTTTTAAACCAGCTTGTTGTTAAGGATCGATATGCTTTGTCGTCTCCTGCTAATTCTTTGATTACTTCCATTTCAGTTTTAGAATGAGAAAGCATATCTACAAAATTATACACAAGAACAGTTAAATCGTTCTGTTTTGTTCCGTTATAGTTTGCGGCTAATTCTTTACCATCTCGTAGCGAAACAATCTTGTAATATTCATGATTGATTGACAAGTTCATTCTTTTGATTTGTGCCGTTAAAAACTCGTTTTCAAACAAGTTTTTCCCGCCTTCATCTATATCATTTTTCCAAAAATCAGGATGCCTTTTTTCCATTTCAGAAGGCATCATCCCTGAGAAAATAGCATTCCTAGCATATTGAGTCGCTGTAGGTAAAATACTATAATACGTATGCTCCTCTTCTTTTTTGTAATGAGTATTAATAAAAGGTTCTAATACACGATATTGGTCGTACCGTAGATTATCAATAACAACCCATAAAACCCCATTATTAGCGTCCTTTAACGAAGGAACTACATAGTCTTTAAATAATGTGTGTGAAAATGTAGGCTTATCATTTGCTGTAAATCCATCTTGATAATTTTTCTTTATAAATTTAAAAAACAGGTTATTTGCTTCAGCCTTTTGACTTTCAAGAATTTCTAACATTCCTGTATCATTAATGTTCTCTAATTCTAATTCCCAGTGAACTAGCTTTTTATATAGATCTGACCACTCTGAATAAGAATTCACCATTGCCAAATCCATTGAGATCTTACGAAACTCTTGCTGATAACTAGAGGTTGTTTTTTCAGAAATTAATCTTGAATGGTCTAAATTCTTCTTTAGGCTTAATAAAATTTGATTTGGATTTACAGGCTTAATTAAATAGTCGGATATTTTTGAGCCAATAGCTTCTTCCATTATATACTCCTCTTCACTTTTTGTAATCATTACAACAGGAAGGTTGGAGTTAATTTGTTTGATTGAGGCCAAGGTTTCTAAACCAGTAATACCTGGCATATTTTCATCTAAAAAAACAATATCAAAATTTGTTTCTTCAACTAAATCAATTGCATCAGCACCATTTGTACAAGTAGTTACTTTATAATTTTTCTTTTCTAGAAATAGAATATGGGCTTTTAATAAATCTATTTCGTCGTCTACCCATAAAATTTGTATCTCGTTCATATAAATTGGTTTCTATTATCAACGTTAAAAGTATCTATTTGTTATGGTTCTTGTTTGCTGAAATTGATAAAATATTCATAATAAAACCACAATCACCTTGGTAGTCTACTAATTTTATTTTTAGTTTGTAGAAAGTTACTCAAATTACAGGATTGGAAAAAGCCTCGACAAACAAATTAAAAATTCTAAATGACCCAATCTATGGATTCATTAGAATCCCTAATAGCCTTATTTTTGATATCATAGAACATCCTTATTTTCAGCGATTACGGAGGATTTCACAGATGGGATCTTCTAACCTAGTCTATCCAGGTGCTAATCACACTCGGTTCCATCATGCCGTTGGCTGTTTAGATTTAATGCAAAAAACGGTTCGTGTATTACGAGTTAAAGGAGTAGAGATTTCTAATGAGGAGGAAAATGCACTTTGCATTGCCATTTTATTACATGATATTGGACATGGTGCCTTTTCTCATGCTCTTGAGCATAGTATTGTTGGTGGAGTTACTCACGAAGAGATTTCACTTAAATACATGCATGAGTTGAATAAACAATTCGACGGACAGTTAGATTTGGCAATTGAGGTGTTCACTAATAAATACTCTCGAAAATTCTTACATCAATTAATTTCAAGTCAGTTAGATATTGACAGGTTGGATTATTTAAAGCGTGATAGTTTTTATACAGGGGTAACAGAAGGGAACATTAGTTCAGATCGATTGATTGCAATGATGAATATTGTTGATGATGAGTTGGTGATTGAAAAAAAAGGAATT
>JAESUF010000279.1 GCA_016763215.1 Flavobacteriaceae bacterium | reverse complement strand
TTGTTTCGAATATATTTGTTTCTATTTCATGCCAAACCTTCAAAAACTTTTAGGTAAGTACTTTTTAAACAATCTTTCCTTGTAACATCTTACACGAAAAATTTGACAAGTATTTATTTTTAAACTCTACACGGTAATCATCAAAGTATTTGCCTAATACGGCCAAGTCCTTAGTAGAAATTTCTTTTTCTTGCTTAATTAACGAAGGTGAATGAGAAATGAGGGGAACATGGATTAATAAATATAAGATGAGGGCGGTTATTTTTTGAATATTCATAGGTGTGAAATTTTTTAGGTACACTATCTTATTACCACAATTTTGACTAATGCACAGAAAAGTACAATTATTTTCTTAGAATGATACTGAATTATTATAAAACTAACTCTTTTAACCTCTGATTATCACGGGTTAGAGAAATTGATTAAGCAAAGGAAGGATATGATGCGGCTATGTTTTAACCGTAGAAATATTCTTTTTAAAAAAGAATGTAATAGGTGTTGTTTAGTGCTTTTTTAAAGCCGTTTTTTTGTCTGATTTAAAAGAACAGAATTTAGTCTATTCGGTTCGGAATGAAAACTTTTCTAATTCAACTTAAAATTCACATGCTGTTTTTCTAAGGTACTTAAAAGTTCTGATGTAATTTTAATCTTGGTATTTCTACTTGGTACACTACTCAATTCAATTTTCTCTTCTGAATCCCAAATGGTGAAATTTAACGATTGTGTTCCTTCGTGTTCTTCAAAAAGTTGGCGGAAAGAATCAATAGATTTTTTAGTCACCTGTTGAATTGGCATCTTAATCGTAATCTTCTTGCACAATTCATCCATCACATCGTGGAGTAGTTTGAACTCTGTAAATTTTAGTCTAGCATCGCCTTCAACACCGTCTTTATTTACCCAGCCTTTTTGAATGGTTGTTCTAATAAATAAGAAAGAGTTTGGAACAAAAAAGTGCTTAAATTTTAAGTAGTCTTCACCAAAAATCCGAAACTCAAAACTATCTGAATAGTCCTCTACAAAGAAAGAAGCCCATCCTTTTCCAGCTTTAGAAACTCGATGCTGTACATCTGTAACAATTCCGGCGAATACTAAGTTTGACCCTACGAACTTGTTTAAATCTGCTTTAAAATGAGCAACACTAGCATTGCAAAATTTCAATTCGTTTTTGAAATCATCTAAAGGATGAGCGGAAATGTAAATTCCAACCACTTCTTTTTCTTTTGCAAGTTCTTCCATGGTTCCCCAGGTTTCACATTCAGGAATGTCGGGCTCTGGAAATTGCACATCAGAAGCTTCTCCAAACAAAGAAACTTGAGAGGAGTTTAGGTTTTCTTGATACTTATTTCCGAAACGAATTGCTTTTTCAATAAAGGTCTGTCCTTTATCGTCTAGTGCAAAATATTGTGCTCTATGGGTATTTGAAAAGGAATCAAATCCACCAGCTAGAATCAACCCATCAAAGGCTTTTTTGTTGGCAGCTCTTAAATCGACTCTTTTGGTAACATCAAAAATTGACGTAAAAGGGCCATTTTCTTTTCGCTCTCGAATAATTGCATTTACTGCCGATCCTCCAACTCCTTTAATCGCTCCCATACCAAAACGAACAGCGTCTTCACTGTTTACGGAGAATTTTAAGTAGGATTCATTTACATCTGAACCTAGTACTTCTAATCCCATTCGTTTACATTCTTCCATAAAGAAAGAAACAGATTTAATGTCATTCATGTTATTGGATAACACTGAAGCCATATATTCCGCAGGATAGTGTGCTTTTAAATAGGCGGTCTGATAGGCAATCCAAGCATAACAGGTAGAGTGCGATTTGTTAAAAGCGTAGGATGCAAAAGCCTCCCAATCCTTCCAGATTTTCTCTAACTTATCTGCCTCGTGACCGTTTTTACCTGCTTGTTCTATAAATTTAGGTTTCATTTTAGCCAAAACTGAAGCCTGCTTTTTACCCATGGCTTTACGCAGTACATCGGCTTCACCTTTTGTAAAGTTTGCCAGTTTTTGAGAAAGTAACATTACCTGCTCTTGGTAGACTGTAATTCCGTAGGTTTCTGCTAAATATTCTTCCATGGCAGGAAGATCATATTCAATTTCTTCCTTCCCGTGTTTTCTATTAATAAACGACGGAATGTATTCCATTGGTCCAGGACGATAGAGTGCATTCATGGCAATCAAATCTCCAAAAACCGTTGGTTTTAAAGATCGCATGTGTTTTTGCATTCCGGGAGACTCGTATTGGAAAATCCCAACCGTTTCTCCTCGTTGGAACAATTCATAGGTTTTTTCATCATCCAAAGGAAAACTTTCTGGATCTAATTCAACATCATGACGCGCCTTTACAATTTTAACCGTGTCTTTGATTAAAGTCAAGGTTTTTAGCCCCAAGAAATCCATTTTTAACAACCCAGCACTTTCCACAACAGAGTTGTCAAATTGAGTGACATACATGTTCGAGTCTTTTGCCAGTGCAACAGGAACAAAATTGGTAATATCTGAAGGGGTAATAATCACCCCACAAGCATGAATTCCAGTATTCCGAACAGAACCTTCTAAAATGGTTGCTTTGTTAATGGTCTCAGCTTCTACACCATCTCCTTCAGCAATGGTTCTAAGCTCATTAATCATGTCTTTTTCTTCAGAACGCAAACCAGCAACTTTTCCTTTGCTTTTGTCATCTGATCCGAAAATATTCTTCAGTTTGATGTTGGGAATCAATTTGGAAATTCGATCCGCTTCAAACAGTGGTAAATCCAAAACTCTTGCAGTATCACGAATGGAAGACTTTGCAGCCATTGTTCCGTACGTAATAATTTGAGCTACTTGATTGGATCCGTATTTATTAATTACATACTCCATAACACGACCCCTTCCTTCATCATCAAAATCAATATCAATATCGGGCATGGACACACGCTCAGGGTTCAAGAAACGCTCAAAAAGTAAATCGTACTTAATAGGGTCGATATTGGTAATCCATAAGCAGTAGGCAACTACAGATCCAGCAGCAGAACCACGTCCAGGCCCCACCGAAACATCCATGTTCCTAGCTTCTCTAATAAAGTCTTCAACAATTAAGAAATATCCAGGATATCCTGTGTTTTCAATTACTTCTAACTCAAAGTCTAAACGTTCTTTGATCGATTCTGTAATTTCACCATATCGTTTTTTGGCTCCTATAAAAGTGAGGTGTTTTAGGTAATCATTCTCACCACGTTTTCCTCCATCTTCTTCATCTTCTTTGGATTGGAATTCATCGGGAATATCAAAGGCAGGTAATAATACATCACGAGCTAGAGAGAATACCTCAATTTTATCAACGATCTCTTGAATATTACTAATCGCTTGCGGTAAATCAGCAAACAATAGCTTCATTTCATCCGTCGTCTTAAAGTAATATTCATCGTTGGGTAAACCATAACGATAGCCTCTTCCTTTTCCTATTGGCGTGGCTTGTTTTTCACCATCTTTTACACACA
>JAESUF010000278.1 GCA_016763215.1 Flavobacteriaceae bacterium | reverse complement strand
TCAAAACAATTACCATCACTATTGCTTCCAACTAAACCTAAACCATAAACACTTTCTCTACAAGGAATAATAGGCGTGGTTGCCCCATCACTTGTTGAGCCGCCGCCCGAACCAGAACCTCCTTGGTCTAAAGTAGTGTCAGGACCTGTGCCGCTTCCTGTATATGTGCAAATTTCTTCAGTATTATACCCCCAATCACCTTGCTGATAATTATTACAAGTACTGTTGTTGTTATTGTAATAATAGTGTTCTGAACAATACCTTAAGTAAGCTGTTGTTATTAATTCACAATCCCATTCTGAGGTTGTTCTAAACTGAAGGGTACTAGTGTTAATTAATTCATTAAGATCTCCTTGGTACGCTGTTTTAGAAACTTTAGCCCTTAAAAAAACATTTAGAGATTCTGCATAATAATCGATATCCTCATATTTAATAATATAACCTCGTATACTATCATTCTTTTGTTCAATTACGAGATTCTCAATAACTTCTTCAGTAGATGTATCTCTTGTAATTAAAAAAGTATAGGAAATATAGTTGCTATAGTTAATTTCATAGAAGCGCTCTAAATCCAGACTAAAATCGCTACTATTTCTAGCCTGGTTATTTAGTAAAGATGTGAGCTTAAACTTAGAAGATAGCTTTGTGAAATCAGCATTTTTAGCCGCTTCTTCAATATTCATAGCTTTTGGAACAAACATGTTTTTTTGTTGTTCATTTTGCGTTTCTAGTAGTGTTTCTTCTTGTTCACAATTCCATAGTAAGGACATCCCAAAAAACAGGATTCCAAATTTTAAGTAGTCTTTAATGTTTCTTTTCATATCATATTGGTTTTAATTAAAATGTATTCAATACAATGCAACTTTTTTGGGAATACGTAAAGATGTTAGGTAGTAGCAATTATTTGACTATAAATATATTACAAAAATAATTGATAATCAATACCTAAAAATGGTGAAATTTTACCTCCCCGTAAAAGAGGATACTCTAAAATAAAAAACACCTTAATTGTTTAAACAATTAAGGTGTTTTTTTCTATAAAAATTTAGTTATTTCTTACGCATTCAAAGGCATTCCGTCCCAAGCAGTTTTTGCAGCTTCTTTGATTGCTTCAGAATAGGTAGGATGTCCATGACAGATTCTTGCCAAATCTTCTGCAGATGCTCTGTATTCCATCGCAACGGCAGCTTCCATAATTAAATCTGCGGCTCTTGCTCCAACAATATGTACTCCTAAGACTTCATCAGTTGCTTTGTCTGCTAATACTTTTACAAATCCATCAATATCTCCACTAGCTCTAGACCTTCCTAGTGCTCTCATTGAGAATTTTCCTGATTTGTATTCAGTTCCAGCATCTTTTAATTCTTGTTCCGTTTTTCCAACAGCAGCAACTTCTGGCCATGTGTAAACAATTCCAGGAATTAAATTATAATTGATATGAGGTTTTTGTCCAGCAATAATTTCAGCAGCAACAACCCCTTCTTCTTCCGCTTTGTGCGCTAACATTGCACCTTTTACAACATCTCCGATTGCATAAATGTTAGAAACATTGGTTTGTAAGTGATCGTTAATTTCTACCTGACCTCTTTCGCTTACTTTAATGCCAATATTTTCTAAACCCAATCCATCAGTATATGCTTTTCTACCTACAGAAACCAAACAGTAGTCCCCAGTAAACTCAACTTCAATACCTTTCTTGTTGGTTGCTTTTACATGTACCTCATCACCGTTTCTAGTGACAGAATTTACTCCGTGGCTAGTAAAGAATTTTACGCCTTGCTTCTTTAATACTTTTTGTAACTCTTTAGAAACATCAGTATCCATTCCAGGAACAATTTTATCCATGAATTCAATCACGCTAACATCTGCACCCAATCTTTTGTATACAGAACCTAATTCCAATCCGATAACTCCACCACCAATTACTACTAAATGCTTAGGAATTTCAGGTAGTTTCAATGCTTCCGTAGAAGTAATGATTCGTTCTTTATCTATAGAGATAAAAGGCAAGCTTGAAGGTTTAGAACCTGTAGCAATGATGATATTTGTTCCTTCGATAGTTTCGTCAGAACCATCATTTTTAGCGATTTTTATGTGTGTAGCATCTACAAAAGAACCCATTCCTTCATAAACGTCAATTTTATTTTTCTGCATTAAGAACTTTACACCACTTGTAGTTTGTTCAACTACAGCAGTTTTACGCTCTACCATTTTTGTAAAGTCAATTTTTGGTGTGTCTACAATGATTCCATGCTCTTCAAAATGTTTTACAGCATCATAATAATGATGTGAAGAATCTAACAACGCTTTTGAGGGAATACATCCTACATTTAAACAAGTTCCACCTAGTGTAGCATATTTTTCTACAATAGCTGCTTTTAAACCTAGTTGAGAAGCTCTAACGGCTGCAATATATCCTCCAGGTCCAGAACCAATAACGATTAAATCGTATTTCATTTTAATTGAATTTAATGAATCACAAAAGTACTCATAATTCTTAAAAATTAAACTGAATTACTATCTTTAAAGCCTAAATATTATATCTTATGAAGATCGTTAAAAAAATAGGAGTATTCCTTTTGGTTGTTTTACTTGTTATGCAGTTTTTTGGACCCGATAAGAATGAAGGAGAGGCGAGTTCTTTAGAAGCGTTTATTACTGAAACCAATCCGCCAGAAAACGTGAAGATGATTTTTAAAGAAAACTGTTTTGATTGTCATAGTAATGTGACAAAGTATCCTTGGTATTTTAGCATCACACCAGTTAATTATTGGATGGCAGAACATATAGAAGATGGAAAAGATGAATTAAATTTTTCTAAATGGGCAGAATATTCTTTAAAGAGAAAAGAACATAAGTTTGAAGAAGTATGGGAAGAAGTTGCCAAGAAAAAAATGCCTTTAGATTCCTATACTTGGACGCATAGTGAAGCTAGTTTGAGTCAAGAACAAATTGATTTGGTTGTAAACTGGGCAAAACAAATTCAAGAAGGGTATAAAAATCAATTGAAAACACAATAGTTGAAACATCGTATTTTAATTATTGGAGCTGTTTGGGTGGAGCCTACTTCTTCGGCAGCAGGTAGTAGAATGCTACAATTAATTCAGTTATTTTTAGAACAAGATTGGCAGGTAGTTTTTGGGTCTGTTTCACAAAAGAATCCAAATTCAATTGAGCTTTCCAAATTTGGGGTTGAAGAAGTTTCTTTGGCACTAAACAATGCTAGTTTTGATGAGTTTATTAAAGGGTTAAATCCAACAATAGTACTATTTGACCGTTTCATCATGGAAGAACAGTTTGGTTGGAGAGTTGCACAACACTGCCCAAAAGCGTTTAGAATCTTAGATACAGAAGACTTACACTCACTTAGGAGAACAAGGCATGACGTTCTAAAACAAGGAAAGGAATTTTCAAAAGAATCATTATTGAATTCTGAGATTGCAAAAAGAGAAATTGCTTCAATTTATCGTTGTGATCTAAGTTTAATTATTTCTGAATACGAGTTGAACTTATTGAAAGATGTTTTTCAAATTGATTCGAAACTCATGTATCACTTACCTTTTTTACTGAAAGAGATTGATATAGAGAAGCAAGATGCTTGGCTCACTTTTGAAGAACGATCTCATTTTGTTTCAATAGGGAATTTTTTACATGCTCCAAATGTAGATGCTACAGTACAATTAAAGAACGTTATTTGGCCACTCATTAAGAAGCAGTTATCAGATGCGGAGCTCCATATCTATGGAGCTTATCCAACACAGCAGGTACTCGAATTCAATAATAAGAAAGATGGATTTTATGTACACGGTTATGCTGAAAATGCAAATAAAGTGATTGGGAATAGTAAAGTTTTATTAGCACCTCTACGATTTGGCGCTGGAATTAAAGGAAAATTAACGGATGCAATGGAAAATGGAACCCCTTCTGTTACAACTTCTATTGGGGGAGAGGGCATGCATAGTGAGCTCCCATGGAATGGGTTTGTAGAAGATGATATTGAGGAGTTTGTTGATAAGGCTGTAACACTTTATTCTGATAAAGAAACTTGGTTAAGAGCGCAGAAAAACGGAGTAGAAATTATCAATCAATTGTATGATAAAGAAAAATTAACAAGCGATTTTCTTCAATGTATTCAGGATGGTTTTTCTGATTTAACGGGGCATAGAACCCAAAATTTTATAGGGAATATGCTAGCCCATCATTCTATGCAGAGTACAAAGTACCTAAGCAAATGGATAGAGGAAAAGAATAAAAACTAATTTTTAATTTTCTGGATAATAATCTAATGGGAGCAGGTCAGCAATTTTTTCATAGGACCAATATCCTTCTACAAAAACATCTAAAGGTTGAATGAAGATTCCTGCCTTATCAAGTTCAACATATTCAGTAAATAAAGTTAGGATTGAAGCTTGGTGCTTTAATTTAGCAGAACCTCGCCTATAATTATCTTCTTCTTCTTCATTAACATATCTAATGTCTAAATAATATTGAAATTTGATAGCCATAGAATAGCCAGATCGAATTACAAAATCACCTTGACTTAGTTTCTTTTTTACTGGCATATTAATGAGTTTTTTCAATCGTGCTTTTCTCAAAATAAATAATGCAGAGTCTCTTTTAAATTCGAGAGCCGTACTTGAAATTCCTTTATTTTTATCTGTTGCAAAGGATACAGAGGTGTTTTTAGAAGAAATAACAATTCCTGTTGGTTTTCCTTGTACTTGTAAATTTCTTAAATATTTCCTCGTTTTTTTTAGAACACTATCTGAAGGTCTTTCAGGATTCGGAATTCTTTTCGATTGATCAACAATAAAACCTTCTTTAGAAAAAGTATTGTTCATTATTGATCGTATAAAATGCATTTGAGACCCATTGTATGCTCTAAGTCTATTTTTCTTCCATTTTCTTTGTTTTCCTCTACCTCCTTTTAATTTTACATACCGAGTGTATCCGAGGTAGGTTATTTTATTATGAGTTAGTTCAAAATGAATTAAATCGTAGTATATTTTATAGCCTAGATCTTTGTTTAAAACTTCTATAGGTTTACTTACATAGGCTTCAAGAACATGACTCAATTCATTATAATCAAATTGAATCACTTCTGGATTTAGTATTCTACATCGTTTAGATAAGTTCGTTCTCCCGATAAACGACCTTTTAAACCTGGACATAAAATGAGCTCTTTTTTCTTTGGAATATTTTTTATTATTCAGTACTATTTCATCTAAAAGATTTGCTGAGGCTCTTGTTTTAAAGGTAAGTGGTTTGTTTGGTTTGCTAGTATCTAGCTGATATTGTAATGTCTCATATCCTAAATAAGAAACAATAATTTCATGGACACCTTCTTTAATGACTAACTCAAATTTTCCTTCATCATTTGTTGTTGTGCCAATAGAAGTATTGTTTAAATACACCGAAGCACCTTCTAAAGGTTTATTTTGGGAATCAAGAACTTTACCTTGAATTGTAATTTGAGCACTTATAAAAGTGACCGTAAATAAGAAGAAGAAGAGTAAAAAAAGATGCTTTTTCATAAGCTACTAAAAATTTAGTAGCGAATATATAAAGAAAATTAAAACTACTAAAAATTTAGTAGTTAAATTATAACAACCCAGCTCTTTTTAGTAAAGCATCAGGTTTCGGTTCCTTACCTCTAAAACGTTTGTATAAAGTCATTGGTTTTTCAGTACCTCCTTTACTCAAAACATGTTCTTTAAATAGTGATGCCGTTTCTTTGTCAAAAATTCCTTTTTCTTGAAATAACTCGAAAGCATCTGCATCAAGAACTTCAGCCCATTTGTACGAATAATATCCCGCAGAATAACCGCCTTGAAAAATATGAGAAAAAGCGGTGCTCATACAGTTTTCTGCAACACTAGGGTATAGTTGAGTTTCAGAAAAAGCCTTGGTTTCAAATTCTTTGACAGATTTTATAGCTTTTGGCGATTCACCGCCATGCCATGCCATATCCAGCAAGCCAAAACTTAACTGACGTAATGTTTGCATTCCTTCATGGAAACTGGCAGATTCCTTTATTTTTTCGACATATTCCATCGGAATTAATTCATTAGTCTCGTAGTGTCTAGCAAACAATTCTGAGGCTTCTTTTTCGTAACACCAATTTTCTAATAGCTGGCTTGGCAACTCAACAAAATCCCAAGAAACAGAAGTTCCAGAAAGACTATTGTAAACGGTATTGGCCAATAAACCATGCAAAGCATGACCAAATTCATGAAATAGTGTTGTTACTTCATTAAATGTTAGCAAAGAAGGTTTGCTATCTGTTGGCTTTGTGAAATTACATACAATTGAAATATGTGGTCGGTCATTAACACCATTTAAAACTTGCTGGGATTTATAAGATGTCATCCAAGCACCGTTTCGTTTTCCTTCTCTTGGATGAAAATCGGCATAGTAAACAGCAACAGCATCTCCGTTAGAATTCCTTACTTGATATGTTTTAACATCCTCATGGTATTTATCAATATTAAAAACCTCTTCAAAAGTTAAGTCATATAATTTATTGGCAACAGTAAAAGCACCATCAATCACATTTTCTAATTGAAAATATGGTTTTAACAATTCTTGATCTAAATTGAATAATTCTTTTTTTAACTTTTCAGAATAATATGCACTATCCCATTTTTGCAATTGATCGATACCATCTAGTTTTTTAGCAAAGCTCTGTAGGTTTTCAAACTCTCTCTTAGCAGCAGGCTTGGCTTTCTCTAATAAATCATTAGAGAATGAAAATACATTTTCAGGAGTTTCTGCCATTCGTTCTTCTAAAACAAAATGTGCATGTGTTGAGTACCCTAAAAGATTGGCTCTTTTATGTCTAAGGGTTACAATATCTAAAACAACTTGTTCATTGTTGTTTTCATTATTTTGAAATCCTTTTTTCCCAGAAGCGATGGCCATCTTCTTTCTCAGCTCCCTATTGTCTGCATAGGTAATAAAAGGAATGTAACTAGGATAGTCTAATGTGAAAATCCAACCCTTTTTTTCTTTCTGTTTTGCTAAAATTTGAGCAGCTTCAATAACCCCTTCAGGGAGCCCAGATAAATCACTTTCGTTAGTAATATGCAATTCAAAAGCGTTGCCATCTGCCAAAACATGTTCTCCAAACTCAAGAGAAAGCTTTGCGAGCTCTGTATCTATTTTTCGAAGAATGTCTTTGTCAGTAGTATTTAAATTAGCTCCATTTCTAGAAAACCCTTTGTATTGTTTTTCTAACAACATCAATTGCTCTGGGTTTAATTCTAGCGAATCTTTCTGATCATAGACAGATTTAACCCGTTGAAATAAATGAGCATTTAGAATCATATCATTCTGAAAATCTGTTAGCCAAGGAGAAATTTCTTTCGCAATCTCTTGAATCTCTTTTGATGTTTCAGCAGAATTTAAATTGAAGAAAATACTTGTAATTCTATCCAGTTTTTGTCCTGTATAATCTAAAGCCTCAGTCGTGTTTTGAAACGTAGCATCTTTTGTGTTGGAAACGATACTTTTAATCTCTTGTTTGGTGATTTCAATTGCTGTTTTAATGGCAGGTTTGTAATCTGCGATGTTAATTTTTGAGAAAGGAGCTGTGTTAAAATCTTCTAGTAAAGGATTCATGGATGAATTGAGAAATGGAAATAAATTAATATAAAATGTCAGTTCGAGGAGGCTCGAAAGTTATTTTTTTAGGCGTTTCTGAAGCTTGATTTACTTTGATCTTTAAGCCTTCTTTGTAAGCCACAACTTTGTCTAAAACACATTTGTCTGCTGTGCCAATAATTTGAGCCGCTAAAATTCCGGCATTTTTAGCACCGTCTAAAGCAACAGTGGCTACAGGAACACCTCCAGGCATTTGAAGAATGGATAAAATAGAATCCCAACCATCAATGGAGTTTCTGCTTTTTACAGGAACGCCTATTACAGGAAGAGGACTCATAGATGCGACCATTCCAGGTAAATGAGCAGCGCCACCTGCACCTGCAATAATTACTTTTATTCCACGAGTATGTGCGTTTTTAGAATAATCAAATAACTTCTCTGGAGTTCT
>JAESUF010000277.1 GCA_016763215.1 Flavobacteriaceae bacterium | reverse complement strand
AGTGTATTGTCCATTGCACTGGCATCAAACAACCCACTACTATTGCTAGAAGCAAACGGTAAATAGTCTTTGGTTTGTCTTCCTAAACCATCATATTCAACATGTGTGATAATGTCATTCTCTAAGGGGCTTTGTTGAATCCCTATCGTTTGTTTTGCGCGTCCTAGACCGTCAAAATAGGTCACACTTTTGAGTGCATCTGCGTTTTGGATGATCTGACTCGTTGCAGTGATCTCTTTTTGAGGAACAATGGTATACACATAATTCTCATCACTCAATGTTGGACCTCCCGGACATCCATTTCCTGAGCCTAACCCATCACTTGTAGGGCATTGATCGTCTGCATTGGACACATAACCTGTAGGCTGTGTACATTGGACTAATGTGGTGTTTGGATCTCCCAATCCATCTCCATCTTGATCATAATACCAAGTAAGCCCGCCGACAGTCCCAGAGATATTTACCAATCCTGATCCCGTACTCCAAACTCCTGTACTGGTATTTTTGGCTCTGATATAATAGGTTCCTGCTGAGCTTACATTGTAATTATTGGTAGCTGCTAGCCCTGTACTTGTTCCAGAACTACTAGTTTGCCAATACCACATCTCTCCTGAAGGGATAGATCCTGTTTTAGCAAGAACCGCCGTACTACAATTCTCACTCACAATGGTTGGGTTGGGTGGTGTAGATGGTCCTGTTACGGTTACAGTAACTGCGTATTGAATCTGCATTACTCCTGCCGAAGAGGTGAGTACATCGTAGGTTATATTCCCTGGATTGGAACTCCATTGAATGGTTGCGCTATAGGTACTCTGACTTATAACGGTTCCTCCTGTTACCGACCAATTAGAGGTATAGACAAACATCCTTACTGGATTGGCAGTATACACTTCTGTGTCTCCTGAGTTCACCGTAGTATCTCCTGTAATGGTTACGGTTTGTGCGCTTGTTGTTGCTGCTTGTAATACAAAAAACAAGCCTAGCATAATTTTAATGATATTCTTTTTCATAGCTGTTAGTTTTTGTAGTGGTATTCGTTTTTACTCAAATTTTCCCGTAGGCATCTTTTACAAATTCCAATCGATTCATTGCATCGTACTCATAGTAAATGGTTTCTTCTCTTGGGTCTGTTATACTAGTCATGCCTACTATAGGATTGTATACAATAATGGTAATCATTGCATTGGGCAATCCACTTCGTAAACTATTCACCTGAGCGACACTTAAGTTTCCTGTCAAGTTAAAATTACTTCCTAAGATACTCTCAATCGGACTATAGGTTGCGTTTTGAATCTTTGCCACTGGCATTGATCTGTTGAATCCATAGATATAACTAACCGAAGTTCCTCCTGTCTTTTTGCCTTCAAGAAAATTTCCATACACATCATAACTAGCAAATTCTACACGCAATTCAGGAGTACTTGTTCCTTTTCCTACATGTACTTCTTTTGGTAATAATAAGTTTGTATCAAAATCATCATAAATGGTATGCGTCTCACTCATCTTAACACTATTTTTAAAAGACTGTGATTCTAAGATTTCGTTTACCTTATTGATGGTAACCAACTGAGCTCTAATTGTCCCTGAATTACTGTTAAGACTTACTCCAACAGGATAGAAATACTTAGTTTGTACATGTTCTTCTACTCCTTTTACCTCGTAATACGAATCCTGCTGACTCACTTGGTAGTTCAAAGTATTGTATAAAAAGGTTTGTCTACTTTCTTTGATGCCTTGGGCATTGGTACTATTTCCAACATAGAAATAATCCTTGCTCTGAGTCTCTACTAATTTTGCCCAGGTAGCTTTTACATTGCTTGACATAAAATAATAAGGAACTTGATCGGGATTTGACGTATTACAGGTAGTATAATTATTTGAGAAACAATCATTATCACAAGGTAACGAGCTACTGTTGCGTATGATTTGATGTGTTACGTTTACAATTTCGCGTTTTTTATTTGGCAATGGCCATGCTAGTTGTATTTGAGTAATTAGGTCAAATTCTTCAACTCCTGACAAATAACATTGTTCCATAGGGACATCTGCTGTTCCTATATTATTACTTGCGTTTTTGTAAGAATTATAGAATTGGTAATACTGTACCCAAGCACAATCTTCTGAATAATGTTGGTACATCTTTGCTAGGTTTTCTTCTTCAAAAAGATAGGAGTTGGTGGTTTCCTTAAGGGTTCTATTCGTATTATCAACAACCTCTTGCTTGGTTAACAATCCTCTTTTGTAATCGATATCATCTGCTGGTGCATAAGGATAGGTAAAAGCTGCTGCTGGACTATAATGGTCTTGAGCAGACGTAAACGTATGACGTGTATACCCATTGTTGAACTGTGAAACATCAACCGTTTTGTAACCCACATACTGTCCTTGGGTTAGTTCTGCATTGATTCCATCTACAGTCACCTGAAAGTCAAAACTATGAGTACTAGTTTCTCCTGGTAATGCACAGGCACTTAGTATAAAATTCCTAGTTACTGTTTCTGTATGGGTTCTTCGAAGTCCAGTGATGAGTCCATCAATCGCACCCGAAGATCTGTTTTGTCCTGCTGCATCATTATAAGCAAAACTGATTTCCTTAGATAATTTTGGACTGCTTGCACCATCTCTAAACCCAATGCTCATAATACGAACACCTCCACCATACACAAATCGTTGCACAGTAGACTCAAAATTTTTGTATCCTATACACCCTACATAATTATAATTTGTCCCTATCGTTAATGTAAAAAAACGTACCTCATAAGTTCCTGCATCTAAAGTGAAAGCTACTTCATCTTCTTCCAATCGGAAAACATTTCTGTAATTGTTAGGTCCTGTAATTTCAATCCAAGCATTAAACTGCTCTTCAGGAGTAGCCGTCGTACTTGTTTTTTTATACATCAGCGTTTGTGTTTGACTGATGATAAAGGTTTCTGGCAATATATTAGATTGAGCGCTGTTGTCTGTAGCGCTATTGAAGCTCATATTGAATGTTTGTGGAATCCAGTTGTCTGGATTTAGATCACGATACTGGTTATCAGTTAACTGCGTATTTCCTTGGTAAGTAATCTGGTGACGCTCAAATGTAAATTCTTTAACACCTCCAGTTGGGTAGGTAATTTTAGAAAGCAACCCTTTTTGGATCGCTGCTGGATCTGGTAAAGAGATCCCACAATTTGAATTCGGGTTTAAAAAACCCTCATTATAGCCCCAACCATCATGAACGCTATCAAAAGCAGGCAATGCATGTTTGTCATTATAATCCAATACATATTTTTGGTTAATTGCCCCAGCAACTTCTTCAACTTCATTTAACCAAAGACGGTTGCTTAAATTAGCATCATATACAAACTTAAAATGTTTATTCTCTACATTACCTGCATCTTTGATTCTTATATATTCCAGCACACCTCCATTGGTCTCAGGATGTGTGATACTTCCCAAATCAAATTGTATATAGGCACCATCTCTTGTAAATGTAATTTTAGATAGTTTTTTAGTCACGCTTGTTGTGGTTAAATATGCGAAGGATTTTCTAGCCTTTACAATGGAAGCATTGTATCCAACAGCCATTAGATCATTCCAAGTAGCTACCGAATAATTATTTGTAGGCCTACTTTCTGTTCGTGTTACCGAAGCAGTGTACGACTCAGTGCTATTTTGATACTCAAACGTTGCCAATACCAAAGGAGTTCCTATAGTAGAATTAGGCATTTCTATTTTAGACAAATGCCAAGCATTGGTACTTACATAATCTTGACCCTGTCCCGTGATATTCTGTTCACTATCAAAAGTTTCGACTGCAATAAAAGGTTCAGATTGAACAACTTCTTTTACAACAAAAGTATATATGTATCCTTTGGTATCTGTAATGGTAAATGAATTTAACCCTAGATAATCATTACTTGAAGCGTTGGTATTGTAATCAATATCAACACGAATATTCTGATTCTTAGATAATAATTTAGCAACTACCAAACCATTTTCTTTTTTGAGAATAAAACGCCCCGAAATTCCTAAAAAACTAAACTGAAATAAATCGGGTTGATAATCATATTTATCATTAGGCGTTCCATTTGCGCGCCATAAAAATTCTTGCTTCTTGGTTGTTGTTAAATTGGAATAATTCCAATAGTCATCGTTGTGAAGAACCCCCTCACCTTTGACCAATCCTGTATTTCTTTTTAGTTCATCTGGAACTCCTCTTACTGTTCTAGAAATTACACCTCCTGCATTTAAAGACCAGCCTGTGCCTGTCCAGCCAGAACGGTTGTTGATTTTAATACTCTGGGTATTGTAACTCAATCCAATGTTAATTCCTAAGTCGGCATTAATTGCTTTGAAGTAAATGGGTATTGAAATGTTAGCTTGTCCGCTATAATGACTTATAGGGACTTCTTCGAACTGCATTAAGTTAGCAACAGTCGGCGTTGGAGGGATGACCTCTGGTAAATCTTGGCCATAACTAAGCCCTGCTACACAAAAGAGTGTAACTAATAACATGATTTTCTTCATACAATGTAATTTTTAATAGTTAGCAATAGTTTTTTACTGTTTTTTAAGAAAAACAAGAAGCTATGAAGAATGAAAAATAGGATACTAGCGTAGACCTCTAATCAATTTAGAGATACCTGCAATACTAGTAAAATTGGATTTTGAGAGTTCATAGCAACCGTTCTTTCAATTTTTTTTACTGGTTCAAATATAGAGAAAAATTTAACATTAATAGCATTTAATTTAAACTAACCTACTATTAATCAAACCAATTAACTACCCAATCACCGTACTTAACTTAAACATGGGTAAGTACATAGCAATTAAAACCACGGCGACAATAGCTCCGAGCACCAATACAATAATGGGTTCTATGGTAGAGCTAATCATTTTCGATTTGTATTCTATTTCTTGGTCGTATTGATCTGTCAGTCGTCTAAAAATAGTTTCATTCTGATTGGTCTCTTCCGCTACTTTAATCAAAGAACTCATTTTCTTGTCAAAAATAGGAATGGCCTCTACACTTTCATGAAAGCTTTTCCCTTGTAAGATATCCTGTTCTACTTTTTCTAAGGCGATTTGTAAAGGGTAATAATCAATCATTTTTTTTGTGAGTT
>JAESUF010000276.1 GCA_016763215.1 Flavobacteriaceae bacterium | reverse complement strand
TATCGAACTTACAGAAGCCATTGGACCATCTGCGATATACACAGCTGCATTACCTGTTCTTGTAGGCTCATCTACTGTTCCTAAAGACGCACCTCCATTTACAATAATGCTAGTTCCTCTAAAAGCAATATCCCAATCGCTATCACTTGTGGTTATCTGACCTGTTTCAAAATCAAATTTTGTAAAATCACCAGATACTGGCTGACCTTGCCCTCCACTCTGTGGAGCATGTAAATTAGAAACTGTAAGTGACTCTACATCTAGTAGAACAACATCATCATTGTTTGTACATGAAGCAAAGAATGCAGAAAGTACAGATAGCATTAAAATTTTAGTAATTTTCATTATAGTTATATTTAAGTATTAAAATTGAATATTTAGTTTTCCGTAGATAATTCGACCAGGAATGTTGCTGATGTTTTGACTATCTGTAAAATTCAAAGCATTGTCAACTCCTAATCCAAGTTGATACTCTTTAAATAGATTTTTATTGATGGCAAAATCGACAATAGCATACCCATCAACAAAACTGTCATAGGTATCTAAATACCCATTCCCATTGCTATCAAAAAGTCCGTATTTACTCCTGTAAGTTGTTCTTATGTTTGCATCTAAATTCCATTTTGGAATGGTATAGAATACTTTAACATTAGCCATATGTCTAGATCGATTGTACAAACCGAAATAATTATCTTTTTTGAGCTGGAATGAAGGAGAATTTGGATTTAATCTTGCAAAGACCTGTCCGTTCTCAAAAGCTTTTATTGCTTCTTTATCTTTTGCATATAATAATTGATACCCAAGAGATATTTTTACTTTTTGATTTGCCCTCCAAGTAGAATTCAATTCAACTCCTTGTGTGTAAACTGCATTCACATTGTAATAACTAAACACATTTTGTCCATTCGTTTTATTAGCAATAACACGAGTATCAATTAAATCGTTGATGTTGTTTCTAAACACGTTTACATTCATCGATACTTTGGGTGAAACCTTATAGCTAGACCCTAGGTTCATACTCACAGAATTTTCCGCTTTTAAGTCGCCCTGAAACTCTGAGATTGGAACAATAATATTTGCGATTTGACCCTGAGATTGTAATAAAGGCAATGCCGATGCAACAGCATTATACCCTAAAACAGTATATCCAACAGTTGCATTGGTAAAATCAAAATAGAGTTGACGAAAGTCTGGAGCTTTAAATCCATAACCAACAGAACTCTTTACCGAAATTTTCTCATTGATTTTATAGTTTATGGCAAATTTTGGACTGAACTGTGATTTGTATTTATTATGATTGTCATAACGCCCTCCTATAATTAGGTTTATTTTTTCAGTAGGATGCATATCGTACTGAGCAAAAACATAAGGTGAATTAAATACTGGGTTTGTAGAAAAATAAGTTCGTTTTAATGATTCATGTGTTGTTCCTAACCCAACAGTTAAACTATTCTTTTTTAACTTTAAAGTACTCCGAAACTCTGGTCGAATAAAAAGTTGATTAAAAAAACCATCGCTAAACAACGTACCATCTAGATTGTTTAAATATTCATTTGCTTTATAACGTGTTGCATAAAATTCCAGTAAACTTTCCCAATGATCATTGTGCTCATGAGTAATTTTAAACCGTGTATTCCATTCGTTAATTTCACTCTCTCCTTTCAATGTTGAAGAAGCTATGTAGTCTTGATTTTGTGTATAATACCTTCCTGAAAAAAGGAAATCTGTTTTATCAGAAAGCTCATAAGTAATCTTTGTATCAAAGGTATAATTTGCATAAGGTTCTACAGTTTTTGCAGCAGTATCCTCTGTTAAATCATACCCATTAGAACTAAACCTATTGAGAAAAGCAGTTACTCCTAATTTATTTTTTTTATGACTTATAGAAGCACCTATATCATTCGTTCCAAATGCTCCTGTACGATAATTAATATCACCTCGAAAACCATATTTAGGAGTTTCAGTAATAATATTAACAACCCCTCCTAATGCTTCACTGCCATACAAACTAGAAGAGGCTCCTTTAACAATTTCAATTTGTTTGATATTCCCTACTGTTATTCTATTTAGATCTAATGTTCCTGCCGATCTACCAATTAATGGTACTCCATCTATTAATATTAGTGTGTATTGAGAATCTAACCCCTGCAATTGAATTCCTTCTCCTCCTCCAAAATCAGGAACAGTGATCAATCCTGTTTGTTCATTTAGAATATCTGCTAAACGTAATGAGTTTGATTTTTTAATAGCTGCTTTCGATACTAATTGCACCGGCATTGGTAAAGAAGACAATTGCCTTTTTGTTCTTGTTGCCGTAACAACTACCTCTTCAAGTTTTTCTGTCTTAATTGAATCTTTCTTTTTTGTTTGAGAAAAAACATTTAAACAAATAAATAGACAGAAAAAAAAGTAATTATTATTTTTATTTAGACTCATTCTATTTTATATTTGCTGCAAATATATATGTTATTTTTATTCAATCTAAATAAAAGAAAGAAATTTTTTCATTAAAAAAACAAATCATGAGAAGAGTATTATTATCAATAGTAATTATTTGTTTCGCATTAAATACGAATGCACAAAGCAAGAAGAAAAAGGATCAGAATGCCATTAAAAATATGTGTGGGTGTTTCGAAGTCACCTTTAATTTCGCAGAAACATTTAACTATAGTGAAGACTCAAATTATAAGCCTTCAAAAACAAAAGTTGCCAAAGGTTTAGAATGGGGTCAATTGGTTACTGACGAAAAAAACAAGATTTCCATCCAGCATCTTCTAATTGTAGGAAAACCTTCAAGCCCATATATAGTAAAGCATTGGAGGCAAGATTGGCTATATCAAAACACCGATTTTTATATGTACAATGGGAACAACACTTGGACATATGAAAACAAGTCCAAGTCAGATGTTAAAAAACAATGGACACAGAAAGTATATCAAGTAGATGATAGTCCTAGATATGAAGGCTCGGGGTCTTGGGTTCATGTAGATGGAAAAAGCTATTGGGAAAATAGAACAGATGCTCCATTGCCAAGAAGAGAATATACAAAGCGAAGTGATTATAATCTGACAACAAGAGGAAACAGACATGAGATTACAAGTTTTGGTTGGGTTCACGATCAAGATAATGACAAAGTAGTACGCCAAGAAGGAAATCCAGATCGAGTTATTGCAAAAGAAAAAGGATACAATACCTATGTAAAAGTTGATGACAATAAATGTAAAGCTGCTCAAGATTGGTGGAAGAAAAATTATAGCAAATGGGGTTTAGTAAGAACCAAATGGGACGAGGTTTATGGGAGAAACACAACCTTAAAACTTGAAAAAAAGGTAGATAATAAGGTTTTATATAAGCTCTTGTTTTCAGACAACCTAAGCACTAAAGAAGATATTAATAAAGCAATCGAAACTTTTGTTATAAAATAATTGAGATGATCGTTAAAAAAATAATTATCGTTAGTTTTCTCTTTGCAGCAACATTAACTATGGCTCAAAAGTCTAATGCTTTTTTAGACAGAGCTTATTGGAAAGGGAATCCTAGTATTAAGGATATTGAGCAAAAAATATCTGAAGGGAATGATATTTCTGCCCTGAATTTATCAGCATTTGATGCTGTTACTTATGCCTTAATAGAAAAGGTAGACAATGAAACAGTAAAGCATATTCTTTCAAAAAAAGGGAATGGGGTTAATAAATTAACTCATGATGGTAGAACATATATCTTTTGGGCTTCTTATAGAAATAATCTGGAAATGATGAAATTCTTAGTTAAAAAAGGAGCAAAAACCAGTATCATAGACAGCCACGGATATTCATTAATGAACTTTACTGCTACCACTGGACAGTTAAATACAAAACTGTATGACTTCTGCATTGAACATGGAGCAAGTTTAAAGAAAGAAAAAAATCATGATGGAGCAAATACCTTGCTATTGGTAACACCTTTTATCAAAGATACATCACTAATCAATTATTTTACCTCAAGAGGAGTTGAGATGAACACTACAGATAATAATGGGAATGGTGTTTTTAATTATGCTGCCAAAACTGGAAACATTCAATTGATGAATTTTCTAATAAAACAAGGAGCTTCCTATAAAAATCTTAATAAAATAGGCGGTAATGCTATGATTTTTGCGAGTAGAGGCACAAGGAATATTACAAACTCCTTGGAAACATTTCAGTATTTAGAAAAATTAGGAATAGCACCAAATGTAGTCACAAAGAAAGGAACGACTCCTTTACATTCAATTGCATATCGAGGAAAAAACACTGCTATTTTAATTATTTCCTCTCAAAAGGCGTGGATGTAAATCAAGCTGATGAAAATGGAAATACTCCGTTTTTAAATGCAGCTTCTTCAAACACCATGAAAGTAATTCGTCATTTATCAAAGCAGGTAACAAATATTAATACAACCAACAATGAAGGACGATCAGCTCTAAGTAATGCAGTTCTAAGAAACTCAACTGAGGTAGTAAATTTCTTGATTGGTATGGGTGCAAATCTTTCTGTGAAGGATAAAAAAGGAAATAGCCTGAGTTATTACCTACTAAAATCATACAGATCAAACAAGGTTGAAGAATTCAAACAAAAAGCAAAAGCACTCTCTAATGATATCGACTTTACAGAAAATCAAGAAGGAGGAAATTCACTGTATCATCTAGCTCTTGAAGCCAATGATTTAAATCTCTTGAAATGGGTTAAAGAAATGGGTGTTAACATCAATACAAAAAATAAAAACGGGATTACCCCTTTGCATAAAGCAGCCATGACAGCCAAAAGTCTAGAAGCTCTAAAGTATTTATTGAGTATTGGGGCAGACAAATCAATCAAAACTGATTTTGAGGAAACGGCTTACGATTTGGCTTCAGAGAATGAACTTTTAAAGAATATTAATATTGAATTTTTAAAGTAATATGAAAGCTACTATAAAAAAAATTCTTCCAGTTCTATTGCTATCCATAGCCTTGTTAGGTTTTTCCATGAAACCAGCTTCTTCAAAATACAAATGCCTAATTCAGATGACCAATTACACCGGTGAAGGTGCTTACATTGCTATTTCACTGTTAAATTCTGAAGGAGAATATGAAAAGACATTGTATGTACATGGTGATGATGATGAATGGTATTTTGACATTACTGAGTGGTGGAATTTTTATGGAAAAAAACGAGCAGATATTGACGCCATTACTGGTGCAACAATCAGTGGCGGGAAGAGATCGGTAATTGTCATCGAAATTGAAGATGATAAAATTGATAAAGGGTATAAAATTCGATTTGAAACAGCTGTTGAAGATCAAGAATATCATAAAAACGATGTAGAATTCGAACTAACTTCAGGTACTTTAAAAAGTAAAACGGAAGGAAAAGGTTTTATACGATACATCCGTATGATTCCTCAAAAATAATTTATCATAAACTATGATCATTTCTATATGGAGATATAGTCATCTTGCTTTGGCTATATCTTCATTCATTTTTATTTTGATTGCTTCCATTACTGGAATTATTTTGGCATTGGAGCCTATTTCTGAACAGTTAAAACCCTATGCTGTTGATCTAGAAAATCAGTCATTAGCAAAAACAGTTTACATACTTCAAGAGAAATATGATGAAGTGATATCGGTAGAAAAAGATCATAATGATTTTATCATTGCTTCTGTTATTACAAAAGAAGGAAATGATGAGCGTTTTTATATCAATCCGTATACAGGAGAAAAAATAGGAGATATCATAGTGAGGGCTCCAGTTTATCAATTCTCAACAAACTTACACCGTTCATTATTTTTAAAATCTACTGGGCGAATCATCATCGGTATTGTTTCTTTCTTTCTCTTTTTAATTAGTTGTACTGGTCTTCTTTTAGTTGTAAAAAGACAGGGTGGTATATCTCAATTTTTCTCAAAAGTTGTCAAAGAAGATTTCCAACAATACTATCATGTGGTTATTGGTAGATTCAGTTTAATCCCTATCATAATTATTACAGTCACGGGAGTATATCTTTCATTAGAAAAATTCTCTCTACTCCCTAAACATCAAATTGTACACACAATTAATCAGGAAGACAGCAATAGTTTAAACACTATCGATGCAAAGGATTTTGCAATATTCAAAAATACTCCTCTTGATAATTTAAAAAGTTTAGAGTTTCCTTTTTCCGAAGATCCTGAAGATTATTATCATCTTAAAATCAAAAACAAAGAGGTTATTGTTCATCAATATTCTGGTAAAATTTTAAGTGAACAAGAACACCCATTTGTAATGCTAGCTTCTCGGTTTAGTTTAAATCTCCATACAGGGAGGGGCAGTATCATATGGTCTCTGATTTTATTATTGGCTACTAGTTCAATCTTATTCTTTATCTATTCGGGTTTTTCTATGACTCTAAAACGGTTGAGAAAGAAATCGCTCGTCCCAACAAATATTTATACCCAAGATAATTCTGAATATGTAATTTTAGTAGGAACAGAAACAGGAAGTACCTACAAATTTGCAAGCCTTATTTTTAATGCGATCAAAGACCTCAATAAAAAGGTTTTCATCACAGATTTAAATCAATATACTGAGTTTAAAAACGTACAGCATTTAATTGTTTTAACCTCTACTTATGGTAAAGGTGAAGCACCAGCAAATGCGAACTTATTTTTAGAAAAACTAACGACTGTTCAACAAAAAAATCGAGTTCAATTTTCTACTATTGGTTTTGGCTCACTAGCCTACCCTGACTTTTGTAAATTTGCTTTTGAGGTTGATGCAGCTTTAGAAAAGCACACTAATTTCATACACACAACTCCATTAACCAAAATACATAATCAATCTTTTTCAGAGTTCTCACGTTGGTTTAAGAAATGGAGCTCTATTATTCAAATACCAATTCAAATACCCGCTCAAGAAGAAATTATCCTTCCAAAAAAGCAACAATTATTTCAGGTTATAAAAAGAGCAGAATTGAATGTTGATGATACTTTTACACTACAACTTAGACCTCAAAAAAAAGTGGCCTTTCAATCAGGTGATTTATTAGAATTTTACCCGAAAGGAGAATCAGTCCCGCGTTTGTATTCAGTTGGAGTGCTTGAAAAAGATGTTTTATTAAGCATCAAAGCACACGAGTTTGGAATTTGCTCTACTTTTTTTAGCCGTTTGAGCAGCGCGCTTGAATTTACCGGTTATTT
>JAESUF010000275.1 GCA_016763215.1 Flavobacteriaceae bacterium | reverse complement strand
TGCCTGCATTATTATTAACCTTATTAAAACAAGGAGTCTTCTTAATTCCCTTGGTTTATATTTTACCACAATTTTTCGGATTAAATGGTGTGTGGTTTTCCTTTCCAATTGCCGATATCCTAGCCACTTCTATTACCTTTATCTTCTTGCGAAGAGAAGTGAAAAAGAACCTGACTTAAACTTTAACATTTATTTTAAAGCTTTGTTTTAAAAAAGTTTGTAATTTTGGAACGTTCATTTCAAATAAAAATGCCAAAAGTAGAAACTTTTAATCGTAATGTCGTTCTTGAAAAAGTAATTAACCTTTTTCATGAGAAGAGCTATAATGCTACCACAATGCAAGATTTAGTGGATGCTACTGGTTTGAATCGCTCTAGTATTTACAATTCTTTTGGAAGTAAAATGGAGATTTATCAAGAAAGCTTGCGTCTGTACCGGGCATTCGCAAACAAAATGATCCAAAAAGTTTTGATTAATTCAGAAAGTCCACTTGATGCTATAAGAAAAATATTCAGTGCTCCAAAGGACCCTAGAAATAAAGGGTGTTTGATCAGTAATTGTACTACTGAAATGGCAAATCAGAATCAAAAAATTAATAGCTTTCTCATCAACAACATGGAGAGTATGCAAGAGCTTTTTGAAACATTAATTGCCAAAGGCCAGAAGGAAGGAAACATTAATACAGAAAAAACAGCTAAAGAGTATGCACTCTATCTGTTTGCTGCACTTCAAGGGTTTCGGATTACTAGTATGATTTTAAATGAACAAAAGGATTTGGAAAGTATTGTTGAGACAACACTTTCTGTTTTAGTATAATTTTTTTAATATAATTTAAAACGAACGTTTCATATAAAACAAAAAATATGAGTAAGTTAAAAGACAAAGTCGCAATTATAACTGGCGCAAATAGTGGTATCGGATTGGCTACAGCTAAATTATTCTTACAAGAAGGAGCAAAAGTAGTGCTAACAGGAAGGAGAGCAAAAGCATTAGCAGAGGCAACAAAAGAGCTTGCAGGTGATTTTATCACTGTTGTAGGAGATGTATCGAAGGACGAAGACAATGTTCGATTGATTCAAGAAGCAACAGCAAAGTATGGAAAGATTGATATTCTATTTTTAAATGCAGGGATCGCTACAGTTGCTCCTGTTACAGATATTACAGCTGAACATTATAATGAAATCTTTGATGTTAATGTAAAAGCTCCTATTTTAACTGTAAAAGAAGCATTACCACATATGAATGATGGAGGGAGTATTTTATTCACCAGTTCTATTGTAAACCAAAAAGGGTTTGAAGGTTTTGGGGTCTATTCTGCCAGTAAAGGTGCTTTACGTTCCTATTCACGAGTGCTAACGAATGAAGTGAAATCGAGAAGAATTCGTGTAAACACCATTGCTCCTGGCCCTATTGAAACTCCTATTTATGGAAAAATGGGATTGCCTACAGAAGTTGTAGAAGGAATGGGAAGTCAATTTGCACAAGCAGTTCCTTTAGGTCGATTTGGTCAATCTGAAGAGATTGCAGCCACTGCCCTGTTTTTAGCTTCTGATGATGCCTCGTTCATTAACGGAATTGAAATTGAAGTGGATGGTGGATTGAGTCAGATTTAATTAATCCATTCAATATAAAAATTAAAGGACTAAATAACACGCTCCCATTCAAATTAGTTGTCAAGATAATATAGCTAGTCAAAAACAGGTAAGTGTTTCTACCTGTTTTTAACTACTTGACCTCAAAGCTATCTATTTTTTAGTAAGTTTATAGATATCAGTCTATTATCTAACCTATTTACGATGTCAAACATTACTACCTCCGAATTCAAAAATCATGCACCAAAAGGCTTGGTCATTATAGAACAAAAAGATTCTTTATATCATTATGCTCGTGTTATTTCCAACACTCGTTTCGGTGATCAGCCCAATGCTATTGCTTATTGTAAAAATGCAAGTCATGTGCAATACTGCATCAATTTTTCTCGAGACCATAAACGGACGTTTAGAGTCCGCTCTGGAGGACATCAACACGAGGGAATGTGTTCTGGCAACGGAGTTATTATTATTGATTTATCAGAAATGAATGAAATTGAATACGTAAAAGATAATGAATGTGAAGCATGGATTCCAGTTGGAAAACAATTGGAAAGCGTATACAAAGAACTAGAGAAAAGGAATCAAACAATTCCCGGAGGAGGTTGTCAATCTGTAAATGTTGGAGGAATTACGCATGGTGGCGGCTGGGGCTATTCCATTCGTAAGTTGGGAATGACCTGTGACAATATCCTAGAAGCAGAAATTGTCCTTGCAAATGGCTGTATCGAAACTATCTCTGAGCATCATCTTTCCAATCTATTTTGGTCATTGAAAGGTGGTGGTGGCGGTAATTTCGGAGTGGTTACACGTTTTAAATTTAAACTGTCTTGGCTTACTTCTAAAGTGACTTCATTTACATTAACATGGACAGAGCCCAATGAAACAAAAGCTGTTATCAAAAAGTGGATGGACCTGCATACACTTACTGGTGAATTAGAATTAAACCCTGCACTTTCATCGTCTTGTACTATGATTATTATTGATCCTGAAAAAAAGAAATTTAGAGGAGGTCAAGTGAGTCTTGTTCATGGTAGAATGGGTGGGCAATTTTATGGGTCCAAAAATGAATTAGTAAAACTATTGCGAAAATATTTTGACAAATACATTCCTCGAAAACGTGATTTCACATTATTGAAAGAAGTTTCCTATGATGTAAAGAAAAAAATACTCATCGATACACATGATGAAAGTCTGTCGTCTTTAGCAAGACATCAATCTGTTGTTGCTAATTTCTTAAATCCAACAACCACCCCTGAAAAAGGGTTAGAAGTTTCTAAAAAATGTGGCGATCGTGATTTACGAATACTTCCAAATGCACCAGCTTCTACCTGTGATCGTCCACACCCACATAAAATTTCTTCTAGTTTCCCGAAGAATTATGAGAAAGAAGACAATAAAAAAATGGTGGAACAAATTTATGAGTTTCTCTCTAAGTCTTGTTACTATGGAGACGTTAATAAATATATGAGTTTTCATTGTCTTGGTGGTGTGGTACGAGAAAACACAAACCAAAGTGTGTTTGCTTTCCCTGAAAAACCCTACCTGTTACAAATACAATGCTGGTGGGATGATATTAGCAATGCTTTTACAAATCAAACCAGAAATGAAGAGTATGTAAAATGGGTTGCTGATTTTAGATTCGGTTTATCTCCGTTGACTGAAGGGTCATTCATCAATTTTGTAGACAAGGATTTGGTTAAAAATCCAGAAACTCCCATAGGTCGATTAAAGCTTCTAGAAATTTATTACGGAGAAAAAAACTTAAAAAAATTACGTGAATTCAAATCAGAATATGATGCTGAAAATTTGTTTGAATTTGAAATGAGTATTCCGTTGGTGTAGTTTTCTCGAAGAAAGAATAAAATAGGGTGACGGTTTTTCTATTATTTTAATTACTTTTAACAGCCATCAACATAGTTACGTCCCCAATGTAACAGGCTTTTTCAAGCATTAAATTGCATCTTTCTTTGGTTGATTTTTTTTGTAAACGAATTTGATATTTTAAACCTACACCTATTATGACTGCTAAATTATATTTTGCAACCAACAGAAACTACAAAGGTACTGACCAATGGAAACCGACAGGTTATGGAGGGAAGTTTAGTAGTGACGGACATTACAATCTTCGTTTTGGAAAAGTAGAAATGACTATTGATAAGGATTCCGTTGATACACACCTTACAAAAAAATTCAAAGGAAGTCGTTCTGGAGACGGTGAAAAATTGACCGCCTTTCTAACAAAAGAAGCAAAAAGTGCTGATATCTTAGCCTATGAAGATGCAACTTCTTCTGCCAAGAAAGAAATTGGTTTCAAAAGCAACTCCTCCACTCGATTTTTTAAAGACTTAAAGAAAGACATGTCAGACAATACTGATGTAGTCATTTTTATACATGGATACAATGTGTCTTGGGAAAGTGCTGTAGGATCTGCAATGTCGCTACAATTTATGTTGAATCGCAATCGAAAAGAAGGTGATAAAAAAGTGATTGTAGTACTCTTTACTTGGCCGTCTAACGGAAGTATGATGCCTTTTGCTGCTTATAAATCAGACCGTAGCGATGCTCGAGATTCTGCACAGGCCATTGCGAGAGCCATTTTAAAATTAAAAGACTTCTTAGGTGAAATTAAAATTAGTGCATCAGATAAAACAATGAGACCTTGTACACAAAGTATTCATCTGTTGGCACATTCTATGGGAAATTATGTCTTAGAAAATTCATTAAAGAAAATTGCTGGCTATTCTTCAGGAAATCGAATGCCACGGATTTTTGAAAATATCTTTTTATGTGCCAGCGATGTTGATGATGATTGTTTGGAAGACAGTAAAAAGATGAGCGATATACATCAATTAGCCAACCATGTGTCAGTATACTACAACAAAGGAGATGTGGCCATGTATATTTCCGATTTTACCAAAGGAAATCCACAACGCTTAGGTAATACAGGTGCAGCAAGACCTCAATTAATTCACAATAAGATTCATCAAGTAAACTGCTCAAAAATAGTTTCAGGGCTTACAGAGCATAGCTATTACCAATGGGCAACAGTAAATGACGATATTGCCATGACTATTAATAGGTGGATTTTGATGATGAAAGCAGGCAAAGAAAACGTTTGGCGAATAGTCGAGAATGGGGACTTATTTAAGAGTTTTTACTATTAAATAACAGCACCTCCGATACTACAAATAGCAACCCTATCTCGTGAATATTTTAGGGATAAAAATAATTATAGAACTAGTTGGCATTAATTGAATGAAGCCATGAAATAAATTTTAATAAAAAAACAATTTTAATCCATTAAATGACTCTTATGAAAAAAACAGTTCAATTACTATTAGCATTCGTATTCGTATCGGCTTGTCAATATGATGAGAAAACTCTAATTGAAGGAGATTGGTACGTCAGTGAATTTGAAATAAATGGAGAGGACGCTAAAGTTAAATCTTTTGGCGAAGAATTGGCATATATTGATTTTGATGAGAAAGGTTATTATGAAATATTTAAATATAATAATATATCCGTACGCCATACATTCGATAAAGGATTATTCGAAATTAATACTTCTAGTAAAACATTAAGATTAAAATCTTTTGAGGAAAAGGATTTTGACATACTATTAAATTACTCATTTAATGGGCAAAAACCAAGAGTAACGCTACAACTGAAGGGAGATTTAGAAGAAGTCTATTGGTATATAGAATTACGATAATATCATGTTTTCTGTTACATTAAGAGCATTCTATTTAACCAGAACCAACCATTCTTCATTTTGAAAAAAAACAAGAAAAACGAATGCCAACAAAAAGTTTATTCTTTATATAAAGTAGCTATAATTTGATGAAATCAACAACTGAAAAAAGTAAAAACTCATTTCTTTCTAATAGCGATAGTAGAACTGAAAATTTTTTAATTGACCTTTGGCTATCTTCAATTTTAGGAACCCTGTTCATCTTATTGATTAACAAAGGTATCTGGACTTCAATTGTAATTTATTATTTCGTTAGATTTTTCTATTATTTTTTGTTTGAATACTTCTACCAGAGAACTCCTAGTAATTATAAAAAGAACAGC
>JAESUF010000274.1 GCA_016763215.1 Flavobacteriaceae bacterium | reverse complement strand
ATAAAACTTGTTTCTGCAAAACAGACAAATCCATATTAGAAGCAATAAAATTGACTAAAAACGAATCGCTTTGAATATTTTTGATTGCAAAAGATGCTTCAGAAGGCAACATCGGGTTCTCTTTAATTACCTCTAAGGCCTGTTCTTTTACAGAATCGATAATTGCACCGAATTCTTTTACATCATCAACCTCTTTATCTTCTAATGCTTCTTGGACTTTCGCTTTTAAATATGGCTCATCTTGAATCATTTCATTAATTTCAAAACGCTTTTTTCCTTGAATGATTACAGTCGTATTTCCATCAGGCATTTTAAGAACACGCAAAATTTGAGCTACCACCCCAGTTTGATATATATCCTCAGATTTAGGTTCCTCGACATCTTCATTCTTTTGAGCGACAACTCCAATAACCTTATCCCCTTTATTTGCATCATTAATCAACTGTATCGATTTATCTCTACCTGCTGTAATTGGAATCACAACTCCGGGAAATAATACAGTATTCCTTAAAGGTAAAATAGGAAGTATCTCTGGAACGTCTTCGCTGTTAATAATCTCCTCATCCTCAGGCGTCATTAATGGAATTAATTCAGAATCCTCATTCAACACATTGGAAAGCGACAAACTGTCTAATGTTAGTATTTTTGATTTACTCATAGGTTATTTATATGTCATTGTGACATTGCTTTCTTTGCAAAGAAAACAATATTTTTTTTATTTCAATTTAAAATCTTAAAAATCAGATACTTGAAAAACAACTCAAGTTTGATTTCAATTAATAAAATCAATTGTTGTGCCAATAGAAGTTGATAATATATTAAGTTTCATTTATTAGGTTTCTGATAGAATTAAAAAGCGTTGATTTTGTACGTATTTGTTCTTAACAAGTTAAAATAATTTTACTTTATTTTCTCCTGAGGCACCAACTATTTTGAGATACTAATAAAAATTTGAAGGCAAATAGTTGAATGAAAACCGTGAATCTGTTGTAATACTCAATACTAAGTCTGTGTTTAAATATCTTGAAAATCTATACTCTTAGGTAAAGAATACGTTTTATAATTTCATTTTTTAATTGATTGGTTACCTTATACCTTTCAAAAAATCCATAACTTTCAATACAAAACTGTCACAATCTTTTATGTGTATTGTCTCTAGTATAGAAATGTTTCTTTGGAAGCCAACAACCAACATATCAACCAACTGTTAGAACGCTGTAAGAAATCTGATCAAAACGCTCAGGTGCAGATATACAATGGCTATTATAAAGCCATGTACAATGCTGCATTTCGAATTTTGAGAGACGAGTATGAAGCAGAAGATATTATGCAAGAAGCATTTTTAACAGCATTCACAAAACTAAACACCTTTAAAGGAGAGGTTGCATTTGGTGCTTGGTTAAAACGAATTGTAATTAATAAGAGTTTAACTCAATTAAAAAAGAATAATAGATACGAAGAAGTAAAAATGGATGTGATTCCTAGTTACGAAGTTGTTGAAGAAAAAATCGATTACTCATTGTTAAAAGCAGACCAAGTAGTTGATAAACTTAATTCTTTAAAACAAAATTATCAGTTAGTACTGACTTTAAATTTGATTGAAGGCTATGATTATGAAGAAATTGCTCAGATTATGGGATATACCAATGAAAATGTACGTACGACTATTTCTAGAGCAAAGAAAAAACTAAAACAAGTCTTACTAGAAGACAGCATAAATACACAGATGTATGGAAAATAAATTACATAACTTTTTTTCAGAAAACGAATTCGATTTTCATGAGCCTCATGAAGGTCACATACAACGTTTCGAAAAACGCTTGCAAGGAGCAACACCTCAAAATAAAATTTCATGGAAATGGATGAGCGTAGCTGCTTCCATAATTCTACTCGTTGGATTTACATTGGGGTCTATCTCTAATAATGAGCCTTTGGTTCTTAGTGATCTTTCTCCAAAAATGCAAGAGGTAGAAACTTATTTCATAAGTACTATTACTATTGAATTACAAGAAATTGAAAAAAGCAGAAGCCTCGATACAGAGAAAATTATTGAAAGCGCATTAGATCAATTAGAAGAGTTAGAAGACAACTACAAACTCTTTATAGAAGAACTGAACAATACTGGTGAACAAAGAAAAATCATTAATGAGATGATTAACAATTACCAAAAACGATTGGAAATTCTACAGAACACCTTATTACAAATAGAACAAGTTAAAAATCCTAAAAATTTAGATAATGAAATCTATATATAAATTAACTATCCTACTCTTATTAATTCCTACCATTCTACTTGGAAACAATGACAACGATAAGAAAAGACATGAGAAAAGTAAAACTATCAAAAAATCTTTTACCGTAAACAGTAAAGCAGCTCTTTCTATTAGTAATAAATATGGAGATATAAATGTTACTACCCGGAGTAAAAACAGGATTGAAATAGATATTAGAATCACAGTAAAAGGAAATGATTTAGATGAAGTAGAAGAGCAATTACGGAAAATTAATGTTGATTTTAATTCCTCTGCTAGTTTCGTAGAAGCAAATACTAGGTTTGGAAAAAATAAAAGTAGCTGGAGTTTTTGGAAAAAAAGTCGAAAAATTTCCTATCAAATTAATTACACAGTAAAAATGCCTGTAACCAATAATATCCGTTTAAACAATAACTACGGGAGCATTAATTTAGATGAATTAGAAGGCGAAGCAAGTATTAGCTGTGATTATGGTAAAATTACTATTGGAGATCTAAAAGGAGATAACAATGATATTAATTTAGATTATTGTTCGGCCTCTACGATTAACTCTGTGAGAGGTGCCAAAGTTAACATTGATTATTCTAAACTGACTATCGGAAATTCTGAGAACGTAAAATTAAATACAGACTATTCTACAGTAAAATTGAATTCGGTAACCAATCTAACTTTTAATAGTGATTATGGTTCTATAAGCGTTGGAAATGTTGTGAATGCATCTGGAAATGGTGATTATACTGGATTTAAGTTCGGTACCGTAAAAAAGAATTTAAAAATCAGTTCAGATTATGGTTCTATTCGAATTGACAATCTAGCCAACGGATTCGAATCTGTATCTATAGATAGTGAATATGCTGGAATAAGAATAGGGACTTCTACAAGTAATAATTTCAAATTTATTATCGATTTGCAATATGCTAGTTTTAAAAGAAATGATAGCAATGTTGAAATTTTCAAGAGCACAGTTAAGTCAACAAAAAAATACTATGAAGGAGTTTACGGGAAAGGAAACTCAAATTCAAAAATAACTATCAAATCTGAATATGGTAGTGTAACATTAAATGAAAATTAATTTAAAACTTATAATCTTAAACAATCATGAAAAAATTATTTATCACAGCTATTGTTCTTACTATGACGCTTTCTGTAAATGCACAGAAATGGTGGAACAATGAAAAAGTAAAAGGAAACGGAAAAGTAATAACTATTACACGTAGTACTGGCGATTACGATGGTGTTAGTGTAGGCGGATTCTTCGATGTAATTCTTGTAAAAGGAAAAGAAGGAAAAGTAAAAATAGAAGGTGAAGAAAACCTAATGAAATACATTGTAACCGAAGTAAGAAGAGGAAGTTTACAAATAAAAGTTAAGAAAGGTATTAACTTAAGAACCACAAAAAGGTTAACTGTTACTGTGCCTATTCAAAGTATCGATCAAGTCTCTTTAGGAGGTTCTGGAAACATTAAAGGAAATGTATTGATCAAAGCTGATGACTTTAAAGTGAGCTTAGGAGGTTCAGGAAACATCACTTTAGAAGTAGATGCCACTTCCGTAAAAACTTCTATTGGTGGTTCTGGAAATATAAAATTATCTGGAGATGCTAATTCTTTTAAAGGTTCTATTGCTGGTTCTGGCTCAATTAAGGCTTATGAGTTACAAGTGAATACTGTAAATGCGACAATAGCTGGATCGGGTGATATCAGAATTAGTGTGAAAGACGAAATTAAATCGACAATAGCTGGTTCTGGAAGTATTTACTACAAAGGAAATCCTCCAAAAATCAACACTAAGTCTGTTGGTTCTGGTAGCGTTAGAAGTAGAAATTAATTAGAAATTCCCTCAACTAAAAAAGCCTTGAATTGAATTCAAGGCTTTTTTAGTTAATAATTTCGATGCTTTGAGGTTATTTCAAAAATATGTTCTAAGATGTTTTTTTCCATGTCAGTAAAATCAACACCTCTTCTTTTCATAACGACTTCAACGACTTCAAAAACTTTTTTTAATTGATAGTCCATAAATCCAGAAGCTCCTCCCCAACTATAGGATGGAATAAAGTTCCGTGGAAAACCACTTCCATAAATATTAGCACTTACTCCAATCACTGTTCCTGTATTAAACATTGTATTTACCCCACACTTAGAATGATCACCCATCATAAGTCCACAAAATTGAAGTCCTGTTTTTGCAAATCTTTCTGTTTCATAATCCCAAAGCTTCACTTCAGCATAGTTGTTTTTTAAATTTGAAGTATTGGTATCCGCTCCTATATTACACCATTCACCTAAAACAGAGTTTCCTAAAAAGCCTTCATGTCCTTTATTAGAATTTCCAAATAAAACAGAATTATTTACTTCTCCGCTCACTTTACAATTAGGTCCAATAGTTGTTGCTCCATAAATTTTCGCTCCCATTTTAAGCATAGAATTCTCACATATAGCAAACGGTCCTCTAACAGAGCTCGACTCCATAATTAGTACATCTTTACCTATATAAATAGGCCCTTCCGAAGCATTAAGTGTCGAGAAAATAACTTCAGCTCCTTCTTCAATAAAAATATCGTCTTTATTAATACATCGTACCCCTTCAGGAATCGGTTGTGATTTTCTTCCTTCAGTGATTAAATCAAAATCCTCTTGAATGGCCTTCTCATTTAATGCGAAAATATCCCACGTATTCTTTATTTGAATTAATTCTTCATCAAACTCTATTTGTTCGTAAGTGGTAAAATCTACTTCTTCTTGTGTTTCAGAAGTAAAAAAAGCAATGACATCCTCATCTTTAAAAATTGCTTGGTTCTTTGTTAGTGATTTCACTTGTTTAACCAATTCTTTAGAAGGAATAAAAGAAGCATTAATTAGTACATTCTCTTCTACTTCAACCATAGGGTACTTCTCTTCCAAATACTCTTCGGTAATTGTAGTAGTTGTTAACCCTAATGTTTTTTCCCATTTTTCACGAATGGTCAAAATCCCTATTCGAATATCTGCAACGGGTCTAGTATAAGTAAATGGTAATAACGCGTTTCTAACGTTTCCATCAAAAAGTATGTAATTCATGTATAGTTGTTTTCAAAAAATATCTAGATTACAAATCTAAATAAAAAAGGCATAAAAAAAACCGATTGCCTTTAGACAATCGATTCTATTTTTATTTTGTGGTATTTTATTAACTCTTAATAAACTGTTGAGCTCCAATTTTATCATCTGTAGTAACTCTAATTATGTACATTCCTGAAGAAAGGCCAGTAACATCTATTTTTGGATTATTTGAAGTAACTGTTTGTGAACTCATCAATCTTCCCACATAATCATATACAAAAACTTTAGCGCTCTCTGTTCCTGTTGGCAATTGAATGTTTACTTGATCTGAAGCTGGGTTTGGAAACATATTAAAACTTAATAATTTGTTTTCTTTAATTCCAAGAGTAACAGCTGCTGCTGTAGCTCCTCTAGATGCATGCTGCTGAGCAGTGTTCGTGGTAGCCCCAACTGCCCATATCATTGAGATAGATCCTCCAGATGGACTAAATACAAAATCATTAGAATCTCCAGTATTATTAGCTCTTGTAGCAACAATAGTTCGAACACCAATAGAAATCGTGTTAGACACTAATGTCCAATCTTGCTGTGCATCATTTGGCGGCATAAATTGCCCTGTCGATCTCGCATCATCTATAGTTGTTCCATCAGTTCTAAAAATATCTGCTCCTGCTGACATATTTGAGCCTCCAAATCCAACGGCAAACCAAACACCAGAAGGTCCACTTAATGTTAATGTAGTAATATTAGTACTTCCACTAATATCTATTTTAGCGGACAAGTCTGCACTAAATGTGACAGTTCCCGTACTAAAATCTTGAGAAAGCACAGTCATACTTGTGATTAAAAATAATGAGAGTAATGTTTTTTTCATTTTACTTTTGTTT
>JAESUF010000273.1 GCA_016763215.1 Flavobacteriaceae bacterium | reverse complement strand
TTTTCATGCGTTTTTCCTTGCATCAAATTGGCTTCTCTTCCCGTGGCAATAATTTTACCAGTTGTTCGATCTCTAGCAACAATAGAAGGACTGTCTATTACCACTTTTCCATTGTGGATAATTAACGTGTTTGCCGTACCTAAATCGATGGCAATATCTTCCGTCATGAAATCGAAAAAGCCCATAAATATGAATTATATCTGTTGTTATGATGTGTTCTTACAAAGCTAGCAAAAATTAGCTAGTTAGCAAGATGAATATTAATGTTTAAAATGCCTAGTTCCTGTAAATACCATTGACAGGTTATTTGCATTGCAATAATCGATGCTTAATTGATCTTTTATTGAACCTCCAGGTTGAATAACGCTCTTAATTCCAGCATTGTCAGCAATTTCTACACAATCTGGAAAAGGGAAAAAAGCATCGCTGGCCATTACAGAGCCATTTAAATCAAATCCAAAATTAGTTGCTTTCTCAATGGCTTGTTTTAATGCATCGACTCTACTAGTTTGACCAGTGCCACTAGCATACAGTTGTTTGTTTTTTGCTAAAACAATAGTGTTTGATTTTGTGTGCTTGCAAATTTTAGAGGCGAATAATAAATCCTCTAACTCGCTATTTTCTGGTTTATTGTTGGTTGCGTATGATAAATCTTCTAAACGATCTGTTTTGTTGTCTTTATCTTGAACCAACAGACCATTCAATGAAGTTCGTACAGTTTGGTTTGGCAATTCAGCATCTTTTTGCATTAGTATAATTCTATTCTTTTTGCCTTTTAAAATTTCAAGAGCGTCTGCATCGTATGAAGGAGCAATAACGACTTCGCAAAATAACTTGTGAATCTTTTCTGAAGTTTCTTTATCTATCGTTGTGTTTGCAATTAAGACACCTCCAAAAGCTGAAACAGGATCACCTGCTAAAGCATCTGAATACGCTTGAGAAATGGTTTTTCTTTGTGCAAAACCACAAGCATTATTGTGCTTAAGAATTGCAAATGTTGGGTTTTCTCCAACAAATTCGCTCATCAGGTTTACGGCTGCATCTACATCTAATAAATTATTGTAGCTCAATTCTTTTCCATGCAGTTTGTCAAACATGGCATCTAAGTCACCAAAGAAATATCCTTTTTGGTGTGGGTTTTCACCATAACGTAATGTTTTAGAAATAGTTTCACTTGCTTTGAATACAATTTCATCTTCATTAAAATAATTAAAGATAGCTGTATCGTAGTGAGAAGAAACATTGAAAGCTTTTGCTGCAAATTTTTTGCGATCCTTTAAAGATAAAATCCCGTTGTTGTCAGAATATAAAGTTAAAAACCCGTCATATTGATCCATAGAAGAAATAATGAAGGTGTCTTTAAAGTTTTTTGCAGCAGCTCTTATTAATGAAATACCACCAATGTCAATTTTTTCAACAGTGTCTTGTTCTGAAGCTCCAGAAGCAACAGTTTTTTCAAAAGGATACAAATCAACAATGACCAAGTCAATTTGCGGAATATTATATTCAATCATTTCAGCAACGTCACCATCATGGTCTTGTCTGTTTAGGATTCCTCCAAAAACTTTTGGGTGTAATGTTTTAACCCTACCTCCAAGAATTGATGGGTAAGATGTAACATCTTCAACAGGAACTACAGGGATTGCTAAATCTTTGATGAATTTCTCTGTACCGCCAGTTGAATAAATAGTCACACCGTTGTTATGTAACTCTTTAACTATAGGCTCGAGACCGTCTTTATGGAATACAGAAATTAATGCAGATTTAATGGTTTTTGCGTAGCTCATGATGTTGTGTTGTTAAGCGCACAAAACTACTAAATGTCAAGTGTTAAAACAATAGAAACAGTGGAATTAAATCTGTTACTTAGTATTGAGAGTAAACTTTTTTTCGAAAGGAATCTACTTGGAGACTGTAGTTTTTTATTTTTTTTTCTTTTTTGCGTTTCTTTAGGCCAATTCTACTGAGTAGCATGCTTAGACCAGAAGTGTTCTTTTTATTCATAATCGGGGGATTATTATGTTACTAATGTAATTAGTGCTAAGATCGTAAAAGTATTAGAAAATTAGCTACGTGTCAATACCCAAAAATAGGGATTTTTTTTTCTCCCCATTTTTGGGGAGGGCTTATAGAAAAAAGATACCGTATAATTTATTAGTATAGAGAAGCTACTTTAGCGCAAACAAACTCTAAAAGCTCTTCATCCTCTTTTGTAAAAGGGTTTGCTGTATGCGAATCGATGTCAATTTGACCTGCATTTTCACCATTAATAAAAATAGGAATCACAATTTCAGAGTTAACTTTCCAGCCACAAGAAATATAATTGCCTTGTTCTGATACATCTTGTACAACAAAATTTTCATTGCTTATCGCTACTTGCCCACAAATTCCTTTTCCGAATGGGATGATAATGTGTTCAGTAGGTTCACCTGTATATTCAGCAAGTTTTAGTTCTTCCTTGTCCCCGTTTTTGAAGTAAAATCCTACCCAATCGTAATAGGGTATTTGGTTTTCTAAGAAGTCGCAAATAGCTTGTTGGATCTCACTTTTTGATTTTTTAGATGAAATAATCTCCTTAATCGTATTCTTTAGCAAATTGATGTTCACGTTTTTTCTATATTTGTATGATTGCAGTTGCAAAAATAAACTAAAAACCTCAATGAAAAAGCAACGAAATATTGTTCTTTTTTTGGTAAAATTTTTTGCCACCTACTTTATATTGTTCGTAATGTATTCCCTATACTTACAAAAAACACAAGAAAAAGGTGATGTCTTTGCATGTTCTCCAATTACGACCAAAGTAGCTGAGCAAACAGAAAGTGTTTTAAGTTTCTTTGGGTATGATGCGGCACATATGCAACATGAAGATGAGATGTCTGTAAAAATGCTAATAGACGGACATTATGTAGCTAGAGTTATTGAGGGGTGTAATTCATTAAATATCATTATATTATTCTTGTCATTCATTATTGCATTTCCAGGATCTTTAAAAGCAACTCTTTTATTTGGGGCTATTGGAAGCATTCTTATCTATGGAACGAATATTTTGAGGATCGCTTTTTTAACTGTAATGCTTTATAAATATCCTGATCAACAAGAAATTTTGCATAACTTAGTATTCCCAGCCATTATTTATGGGATTACGTTTTTACTATGGGTACTATGGGTACATAAATTTTCGAACTATAAGAAATGAACAAACCATTAAGAATCATAAGCATTATTTTCCTATTCGGACTCTTATTTCTTGTAAGAGCTTTTGAAACGAATTTGTTTTATGATCCTTTGATTGTTTATTTTCAAAATGACTATTTGTACAAATCAATTCCAGAATTGAATAGTTGGTATTTGGTAGTAGACATGTTATTTCGATATACTGTAAACTCAGTAATTTCTTTAGGGGTTATCTATATGATTTTTCTAAATAAGAAATACGTGAAGTTCTCTGGATTTCTATTGATGTTTGCTTTTATGATAATGATTGTAGTTTTTACGTCTTTGTTAAGAACTAATTTTGAATCAGGGTATCTTTTTCCTTTTTACATTAGAAGGTTTATTGTACACCCATTATTCTTAATTATATTATTGCCTGCATTTTATTATCACCGGAAACTTCAAAAGAAATAATTTACTATAATGTTTTATTTTTTGGTTGTAAATTTGCCTTTGAAATGAAAGCACTCATTAAAAAAATAAGCGCCACTATACTATTATTTGTACTATTGTTTTCATCTATGTCTTATATCATAGATAAACATTACTGTGGCGAGACTTTGGTGGATGTGTCTTATTTTGGTGAAGCAGATAACTGTGGAATGGAAGGAATGAGAATAAATTCCGATGCAGTAAAAATAAAGAAAAAAAAATGTTGTAAAAACGAAACGATAGTCATTGAATGGTCAACTTTTGATAAAGAAAAGCTAACTACCCTCCAGTCTATAGGTTTAGAGTTTGTGCTTTCTTACATCAATTCAATTCAAGATATAGTTTTAGAAACAGCCTACTATATAGATTTCTCACCTCCCGATATCGAAGAAGATATTCAAGTTTTACAGCAGGTTTTTTTAATTTGATTTTAATTTTTTAACTCATAGAAATCATCTTTTATGATGGTAATACGTCTAGTTATAAAATGAAATAGAATCAAAATAATAAAAATGAGAAAATATATTTTCGGTATATTAATACTGATCCCTTTTTTATCCTTTTCCCAACAAACTTTTAAGGGAATGATTATGGATAAAAGCAATCCAAAAGATAATTTAGGAGTTTTTGGCGCCAACGTTTATTGGTTAAATACATCTATTGGGGCAACTACTAATGAAGAAGGGTGGTTTACCATTCCTTATAAATCGAGTTACCAGAAATTAGTAGTTAGTTTTGTTGGGTACAAAACAGATACACTTACCATTACTAGTTTAAAACCCATCCACCATTTTATAACACCAGAAAATGAATTGGATGAAGTGAAAATTACAAGTAAAAAGAAAGCGACACAAAAATCGTTTCTACAAACACAAAATGTTTTTACTGTAAATAGTGATGAATTGCTAAAGGCAGCTTGTTGTAATCTAGCCGAGAGCTTTGAAACCAATCCATCTATCGATGTGAATTTTTCGGATGCGCTTACAGGAACTCGACAAATTCAAATGTTGGGGTTAAAAAGTCCATATTTACTCATTTCACAAGAGAATATTCCTTCCATTAGAGGAGCATCACAAGTTTTTGGACTCACATTTACACCAGGAACTTGGGTAGAGAGTATTCAAATTACCAAAGGAGCTGGTAGTGTTGTTAATGGGTATGAAAGTATTTCAGGCCAGATTAATGCAGAATTGGTGAAACCGCTTACTGATAAAAAAATCTTTTTAAATGCCTATGGCTCTTTAGGAGGAAGGTTAGAATTGAATACTCATTTTAATCAAAAGATTTCTGAAAAATGGCAAACAGGATTATACATCCACGGAAATCATAGAGGGCAAAAGTTTGATAGAAACAATGATAATTTTTTAGACAGTCCATTAATGGATCAAGTGAATATAATGAATCGTTGGCAGTATTTTGATGCTGAGAAAGGATGGGTGAGTTTTATCAATCTTCGTTATATGAATGATGCAAAACAAACTGGAGAAATTAATTATAATCCAAGTATAGATCAAGGAACAACAAATGTTTGGGGAAGTGAAATAGATACAAAACGGTTTGATGTTTCAGCAAAACTTGGATATGTGTTTCCGGAGTTGCCCTTTCAAAGTTTTGGATTTCAATTAGCATTTAGCAACCATGAACAAAATTCTTACTTTGGGTTAAAAACCTATGATATTCAACATCAAAGTGTGTATTCTAATTTATTATTCAACTCTATTATTGGAGATACGAGAAATAAATTTAGAACGGGAATTAGTTTTACCTATGATGCTTATGATGAGTTCGTTAATTTGACTCTTTTTAAAAGAAATGAAAACTCATTCGGTAGTTTTTTTGAATATGCATACGACAATCTAGATGATTTTAGTTTTACAGCTGGGCTACGAATAGATACTCATAGTTTGTTAGGAACATTTATAACACCAAGATTGCATATTAGGTATGTTCCTTGGGAAAAAGGAGTTTTTAGAGCTTCTATAGGGCAAGGGAGAAGGAGTGCAAATATTTTTGCGGAGAATCAACAATTGTTTGCAACTGCTAGACAAATTAATGTGCAATCGAGTGGAGGTAGAATCTATGGATTAAGTCCTGAAATTGCTTGGAATTATGGAGTGTCGTATTTGCAAGGGTTTACTTTATTTGGTAATAAAGGAGATATTACTTTTGATTTTTATCGTACAAATTTTCAAAATCAAGTTGTTGTAGATTGGGAAAACCCAGAAGAGATTTCTTTCTATAATTTAGACGGAATAAGCTATGCCAATAGTTTTCAAACTGAAATTAATTACAAGTTAGTAGAGCATTTAAATATACGATTAGCGTATAAACATTATGATATTGAGACCGATTATGCTTCGGGTAGATTAAGCAAGCCTTTAACACCAAATCACCGTTTTTTTGCAAATGTATCTTATGAAACGTATAAACGAGAAGATTCTAAACAATGGAAGTTTGATGCTACGTATAATTTCATAGGAGAACAACGTTTGCCAAATACATCTAGTAACCCAATTCAATATCGATTGGTTGAATACTCAGGTAGTTATAGTTTATTGAATGCTCAGGTGACAAAAGTGTTTTCCAAAAAATTTGAGGTTTATTTTGGTGGTGAAAATTTAACAAATTTAAAGCAGGAAAGCCCTATTTTAGCAAGTGATAACCCATTTGGCAATAATTTTGATAGTACAATTATATATGCGCCAATTTTTGGGAGAATGTTTTATAGTGGATTACGATTTAAAATCGATTAAAAATGAAAAAAAGTTTAGTAGTAGTATGTTTGTTGTTGATAGGATTGTCAGCTCAAGCACAAAAGAAAAATAAGAATGCCAAAGTTTCGATAGAAGTTGATGGTATCTGTATGATGTGTAAGAAACGTATTGAAAAAGCAGCATTGAATACAAAAGGAGTAAAGTTTGCTGTTTGGAATTTGAAAACTCATATGCTTTCTTTAATTATTGACGAACGCAAAACGAATAAGAAAATCATTCAGAAGAACATTGCTGCTGTAGGTCATGATACTAAAGGTATAAAAGCAAAAGAGCATGTTTATAATGCGATAAACCCATGTTGTAAATATCGCGATAAAGAAGTTGTGAAAGCACATGATAAAGGTGGGAATTGAAAATAAGCGTTCAACTTCTATTAGTGTCTTCTTTCGTTTTTTTTTCGTGTACCTCTTATAAAAAGGAGGTTTTGGAAAAAGAAGTTCTCATGGAGAAACAAGAGCATGATGTTTTTATCTGCCCGATTGAATGTGAGAATGGAATGAATTACTATTTAGAAGGAAAATGTGATATTTGTCATATCAACCTGATAAAACAAGAATAAACTAAAAACCTCGAAAATTTCTCGAGGTTTTTTATTGCTCTATTTTGTTTTAAAGTCTTTTTTCAAATAGATCAGTTTCCCATCATTTGTAATACCTTCTAGAAAAATAGTTATTGAGTTTTGGTAATGAACAGGGACTTTTACCTGAAAACTATTTGCATTCTCTGTAAGGTGAATTTTTGGTTCCCAATAAAGAATGCCATATTTTTTAAAAATATTTGATAGGTAAGAGGAGTAGTTAGGGGTGTAGTATTCTTTTTCAATGGCAAAACCATACGTTACTAAATGATTGGTTGTATTTATGCGCATGTCATCAATCCCTGCATCTTTTCTAGTATAGATAAAGAAACTACCACTTTCTTGTGTATTTATAAATACTTCATCAATATGATCAGCTTTTAGGTTAAATAGCCTCCTAGTAGAGCTAGAAACATCCATGTCATTTAAATATATTTTAGCGGGTACAAGTCGCCTTGGATCATATTCATACCACATGTAAAAATGAAGTCTCTCATAGATTAAGATTTCAGGGTTTCCATTGTCAATAAATGCAAATCCATCAACTATAAATCCATTACTAACCAAAATGTCTAAAAAGTTTACGTGGTCACTATAATGATCCGCTATTTTAATAGCTTTTAAAGGACCTATACCAAATGTAGGTTTATTATTGAACGTAACTTTTGCTTTCAACTTTACTTCATTAAGAAGTTCTCTTTCAGTAAGGAAATTGTTAATGTTAATTCTCGTTGTATCTTCTATTTGTGCAATCTCTTTATTTAAAGGGATCCCTATTTTTTCTCTTATTAGCGATGGAATTAACCTTAGGTAGCCTTTTGGTTTTATTTCCCTATTCTTTTTTTTATAACTAAGAACTAGTATCGAATTTTGCTTGAGAAATAAATGTTTGAATTTGTAATCAATGCGGTTTATCTTTCTGCTTTCATAAAGATTGTTTTTGGGAGAAACGATAGTTAATTTCCCTTTTAACTTTTTTTCTGAGATGTTTAATCTCCCTTTTAGCGTAATTCCCCGATTGTTAACATGAATAGGTTTTGGAGGATGATTAAAAATATTTTTCCAATTGTATTTGCTCCAACCT
>JAESUF010000272.1 GCA_016763215.1 Flavobacteriaceae bacterium | reverse complement strand
TTTAGCATAATAGCATAAATTTCTATTCCTAAGCCTATAATTATTAAGGTAGGAGCTAGACGAATACGTTGAAAATTATAAATTTCTTCGTTAAAAATTGCTGGGTCTTTACTTCCGCCACCTGCCATCAGGATAAATCCAAGGGCAATAACAGCCAAACCTATTAGCATAAATAGATAATTCTTTTTTCCAAAGAGAAATTCTGATTGTGGATTTTGATCTTTTGCACTCATATTTTTAATAATATAATTCGTCTGTTTGTAGGTTTAAAAAACGTTGGGTGGCAAAATAGGTGCTTACCCAAGTAATAATAAAGGCAACGATTACGACACCGCCTCCTAGAACAATTAAAGTGTTATAATCGCTCAGTAAATTTAAAGTTGGAATGGATTGATTCATATAATAAATAACAAAAGCCAGTCCTATCAAAGAGATAAACGCTCCTACCATTCCCAATCGTATACTTCTCCATATAAAAGGCTTACGAATAAAGCTTTTGGTAGCCCCAACCATTTGCATGGTTTTAATATTAAATCGTTTGGAGTATACAGACAATCGAATAGAGCTATTGATTAATATCATTGCAATTAAGCCAAAGAATGCACTTAAAATTAATAGCCAAAAACTTATTCGTTGTATGTTTTTAGTTAAGAAAACAACCAATGGTTTGTCGTAAGAAACCTCAAAAACAAAGGCGTTTTTTTTAAACTTCTCAGAAATGACAAGCATTTTTTCAGGCTGTACAAAATCAGGTTTTAAATAGATGTCAATACTATTTTTAAGCGGATTTGTACCTAGGTAACTTACAAAGTCTTCGCCCAAGTCTTTACTGTAAAGTTTTGCAGCCTCTTCTTTAGAAGTATAGAGTACCTCTCTAGTAAATTCTTCTTTTGTTAAAGATGTTTTTAATGATTCTATCTGAGCTTTAGAAACATCATTCTTTAGAAACAAGCTTACAACTACTTCTTCTTTAAAATGATTTGCCACTTGATTCGATTTGAGCACGACTAAACCTAAAACACCGATCATAAAAAGGACGATGGCAATGCTTATTACTACTGAGAAGTAAGAAGATCGCAATCGACGTTTTTGATAAGAATCAAATTTAGAAGACATACAAAAAGATTAGTATTATGCTCGCAAGATACAAAAATAAAGGGGCAACATTTTTGTTAAAAATTAGTCAATTTCTTGACATAATTCGATCAACACTCCGTTGGTGGATTTTGGATGTAAAAAAGCAACTAACTTATTGTCAGCTCCCTTTTTTGGAGTTTCGTTTAAGACAATGAATCCTTCTTCTTTTAATCTAGAAATTTCAGAAACAATATCAGAAACAGCAAAGGCAATATGATGAATCCCTTCTCCTTTTTTCTCAATAAATTTTGCAATCGGACTTTCAGGATTTGTTGCTTCCAACAATTCTATTTTGTTAGGACCAGATTGAAAAAATGAAGTTTTAACTCCTTCACTAGTTACTTCCTCCATTTTATAATGAGGTGCTCCAAAAAGAGATGCAAATAACTTATTTGAAGATTCTAAATCTTTTACCGCAATTCCAATATGTTCTATTTTTTCCATACGGAGTAAAGGTAAAATAAATAGTATAAACCTGTAAGTTTATTAAGGGAAAACACCCTTTACAGATTAGATGTTTTCTCCAGAATTCAATATAAAATTCATCTAAATCGCTTGTAATTAGTCTATTGGATGATTTTTTTAAATTCTTAAGTATAATTTGTAATCAAAAACAGTATTTTTATGAACAATCTAAACTTATAATATTATGAAACTAATTAACAAATCCATTTGCTTTTTTCTTGTATGCACATTGTTTTTAGTAACTGGCTGTAAAAAGGAACCTAAAAATGACAAGGATAATGATTTTTGTTATACCTATGAAGGCAGGCCAGATATCACATTAACTTATAAAGAGGTTATTGGTATGCTACAGGAATACGACACCACAAGAAAGAATGCGCTGCATGCTGTTAATGGAACAGAAGACACGCGAGTTAACTTTTTTAAAATAGAAGATCTAAAAGCCTACCTAGCTTATGTAGAAAAACTCTCTAAGGATAAGAAAATTAAATTAACAGGAATTAATATCATTTCTGCAGCCTATCCTGACGATAAAAAATATGGTAGAAAAAGTAAGTACCAAACTGTGATTTTGATGCCTACAACAACCGTTAACGGGCGAGAAGATGTGTCTTTTGATCCGCTGTATTCTGGAATAAGGAAGCCAGCTACTTTTGCAGATCTTTTAGAAAGATATAGGTATAATAGTCAATGGACTTATGATAGACAAAATAAAGTGAATATAGGATCTTTCTTTTCTTTTCCTTCCTTCAATTCTTTAGATATGATCGATCAAGGGACTGGCTTGAGTTCTGCTGCCAATAGAGCAGGAATAACACCTCCAATGTAAAATATTTACATATGCTTTATTACTTAGCACTAGGAATTCAGATAATCACACTCCTAATAGTAACGTACAAATACAAAAGTTATAAATCAAGATTCACATTTTTTTTTGGGTGTTTTATTTACGTAACAGTACTTACAGAACTTTCAGGGTTATTCGTATGGAAAGTGTTAGGCATCCCTAATTTTTGGGTGTATAACGTATATACTTTTTTTGAATTCAATTTAATCACACTCATGTATTTGTGTTTGATTAGAGACACTACAACATTAAAATTGATTCGTTATTTATGTGTTCTTTTTAATAGTATTTATTTTAGTAGTTTTATATACAAACCATTGCAGAATTATACGCTTTCTATTGAAGCATTAATTATAAGTGTTTTCTTTATTGCATATTTAAGAGAATTGTTGAATTCTGATAAAATTTTAAACTATAAAAAACATTTACCCTTTTGGATTACAACGGGTCTTTTAATTTTTTATCTTTCATCAACACCTTTTCAGTTAATCAGAGAAAGTTTAGAAGATAGAAGTTTGTTTTTTATCCAAATGTTTTTAATTTACATTATGCATGGTTGTTTTATTTATGGGTTATTATGGAGCAAGAAGGAGGCGTAATATTAATCATTTCTACAGTTATCATTATTTTGATAAATGTATTCATTGTTGTTTTGTTTTCTGTTTTTCAACGGAGAAAGAATAAACTATTGGAAGAACAGAAAGTCGCAAAAAAGAAATTTGAAAGTGAAATTGCGGAGTCGCAAATAGAAATTAGAGAAGAAACACTCAGAAATATTAGTTGGGAGTTGCATGACAATATTGGGCAATTACTCACCTTGGCAAAAATTCAATTGCAAAATGCAACGCCAGAAAATATTGGAGAAGTTTCAGAAACGATCACCAAGAGTTTAAATGAGTTAAGGTCCTTGTCTAAACTAATTAATCCAGAAGCGATTAAGAAAATTGAATTAAAGAAAGCAATTCAGTTAGAAATAGATCGTTTTAATCGATTGAACTTTATTAAATCAGAACTGAAAATTGTTGGCGAAGAGCAGAAAATTAATAAAAAATCAAGCATCATTATTTTTAGAATACTACAAGAGTTTTTCTCTAATACAATTAAGCATTCTAAAGCGTCGACCTTAGATGTTGAACTTCAGTATACCGAAGGTGAATTAAAAATTACTGCTCAAGATAATGGGATCGGGTTTGTTAAAGAAGAAGCTGATCACAAAGGAATAGGATTGCAGAACATAGAAAATAGGGCTAAACTGATTGGAGCCAAAGTAGTTTTTCAATCAATTCCAGAACAAGGCACAAGTCTTGTCATTAATTATTACTTTTAAAGAGAGAACCTCCAATTAATAAAATAAGCAGATGAAATATTCAGTAGTTATTGTAGACGATCACACATTGCTTTCCCAAGCAATTGGAGCAATGGTAGATACCTTTGATAAATTCAAG
>JAESUF010000271.1 GCA_016763215.1 Flavobacteriaceae bacterium | reverse complement strand
CATAATATCTTCTGCAGAAAGAGGTTTTATAGAAACTAATAATAAGGCATGAACTTGTGCCATTGTTTTATTAACTCCCCAACTGGTTGCTAAACTACCCCAGGTATGAATGTATTTTATTTTTGCTTCATCTAACTTCATAAGTCAAAGATACAAAACATTTCTAAACTTTCAATAATTATTGAAATTAAAATAATTAAGATTTATTTTGAATACTTTTTTAACTTTTAAATAAATTTTAACAGGGCGTCCTATATAAACAGCCTAACTTTAAAATTATGTATAGACTGTTTTACTTTTTATTGTTTTCATTGTTCATTGTACATAATAGTTTTGGGCAATCAGAGAAATTCAAAATTGGTGAAGTCATCAATCAAGTACCTGTTAATAATTCTTCGGATACTTTCTCTTTATATCTACCCACAAAATTTAATTCAAATCAGCTCTCCTCCATCGTTTTTGTTTTTGACCCTGGAGGAAATGGAAATCATGGTATCAATGTTTTTGTTGAGGCTGCTGAAGAATACAATTACATTCTAGTCTGCTCAAATGCAACTCGAAATGGCAGACCTTATGATGAAAATTTTAAAGCGGCTAACATTCTATTTAAAACTATTTTTTCAACTTTTACTATTGATGAAAAACAGATGTATGCTGCAGGTTTTTCAGGAGGATCGAGACTTGCTAGTTCTATTGCTGCTTTAACAAATAAATTTCAAGCCGTAATAGCATGTGGTGCTGGCTTGACTGTTAATCAATCTTACAAACCTAAAGATGGTATGTTTTCATTTATAGGATTGGTAGGAGATCAAGATATGAATTACCAAGAAATGCTTAACACAAAACAATCGTTAGATAAAGTAAAGGTTACTAATGAACTAATCACATACGAAGGCAAACATCGTTGGCCACCAAAAGAACAAATTCTTAGGGCTTTTGAATGGTTAGAATTACAGGCTTATCGTAAGAAAATAAGAATCTTTAACAGAAATAATGTTAACTCTTTTTATCAAAAACCATATCATATTGCTGATTCATTACATAAGAACAAACTATATATTAGAGCCCTCTCCGAGTTTAACCATTTACAAAACAGTTTTCACTATTTTTTAAATACAGATAGTATTCAGAAAAAAATCAAGTTATTAGAATCTTCTAACGATTATAAAAAGCAACATACTAATCACCTCAACTATTTAAGCCTTGAAAACAAACTCTTTGAGAAATTTTCTACCGTATATAAGAGAGAAGTTCTAAACGGTACTTCTAGTGATAATTTTGTTTGGTGGAAAAAAGAATTAGACCTCTTAAACCAAATGATATTGAAATCTAAAAGTATTGGAGAAAAAAGAGCCTATGAACGCTTAAAATTTTCATTACATGCTGGCATGTATGAATCTTCGGTAACGTATGTCATTTCAAAAAACTTTAAACAAGCCTTGTATTGTGATCAATTGTCTGTTCTTTTAAAACCCAATAATGGATATTTTCATTATCGCCTGGCAGTTAGTCATGCAAGAAATAATAATTTTACGAAGATGATTGCAAGCTTGAAAAAATCAAAAGAGTTAAAATTTCAACGTTTCCAACAGGTTGAAAAAACTCCTGAATTTAAAAAGTACAAACAGCGAAGAAAATTCTTAAAACTATTTAAAGAATATAAATAAGCATTAAAAAATAAAGCCTTTATTTTTCATCTTTTTTGTTTCCCTTTTGTCTACTTAAAAAAAACATGTCAACACAAATTTTAAAGAAACAGTTTTACAAACATTTAAATACAGGAAAAAAATTGCTAAAAGAAAACAATCACGAATCTGCGTTCTATCACTTTGAAAGCGCACACATAGTAGGTCAAAAACACGTATATAGACATACTTTATCTCATTACTGGATGTTCATTTTTGGAATCAACACAAAAAACAGAAAAGAAATCATTGGGCAATTCTTTCGAATTATCGCTTCACTCCTATTTACACTAATTTGGGTTCCTGTTGGAAATACAGGAGGTGCAAATATCTCACCAATCAAACCCATTCCTATTCGAAAAGAATTAATCAACTATTTTCAAAAATAAACGCATCTTTTACGTACCTTTTTGGTCTATTAAGTGAACTTAAAAAACAAATAAAATGAATTATAAAAACCAATGCTCTTGTACTTGTGTAGAATGCATAAACGGAGATTGTTCAAATTGTACCTGTGAGAGTTGTTCTTGTAATAACTGTAGCTGTTAACTATTTGTCATTACGAGGAGATAACAACGAAGCAATCTCTTATAAAATAGCAGATTGCTTCGTGCCTCGCAATGACGAATTTTAATTAGAACTTATGACCACAAAAGAAGTTTGGACTCAGTATTCTGATGATGTAAAAAGATTCATCCTAAGCAAGGTAAAAGAACCTGCCATTGCTGATGATATTTTGCAAGATACTTTTATCAAAATTCACACAAATCTTCATAAGTTAAAAGACATTACAAAACTAAAATCTTGGATTTTTTCTATTGCTCGAAATTCGATGATGGATCATTTTAAAAATTCGAAAACAACATTTGAAATTGCTAATTTTGAATCGGAAACTAACATTATAGAAAATATTCATACAGAAAAAGATTGCTTACGAGGTATTTTACAAGGCCTTCCAAAAAAATACAGAGATCCCCTATTTTTATCAGATATAAAAGGGTTAAAGCAAGGCGAAGTTGCCAAACAACTCAAACAAAATTTACCGACAACCAAATCTCAAATTCAACGTGCACGTAAACTCATTGCACAAGGTTTTATGGATTGCTGTGGCTTCGTATTAAATGAGCAAGGTCATTTGGTGGGCGAAATTCAAGCAAAAGACGATTGTAAAGTTTGTGATTAATTAGATTCATAAACTCTTACCGAGAAACTTCAAAATAAAAATCCTTACATTGTTTCCTCTGCCTTTACCTGTTAATACTTGTAAAATCATAAAGAACCGTCTAAATGTCGTCTCAAATATTATAAAATTCGTCATCTTTTTTAAATTTAAGAAGTACTCTTGCAACAGAATTTATTACATATGAATCAGCCAAGTTTAGGCAAAAAAATTAGTGAGCTTAGAAAAGCTCAAGGGCTTACTCAAAAAGAACTTGTAGACAAATGCAATCTAAATGTTAGAACTTTGCAACGAATTGAGTCTGGTGAAGTAACTCCTAGAAGTTATACATTAAAACTTCTTCTTCAAACTTTGAATTATGAAGGGCAAACTTCTTCTTCGAGAAAAAGTGATTTTCGTCATTGGATAGAAAGAGTATTCCCGTTCAATTATAAAACGACCGTTTCCCTAATTGTTGTTTTCATTATTACTATTACGACTATCATTTTCTTTTACCAGAAGGATAAAAATACTTCAATCGTAGATGCAAAAGAAGAGGTAACAAGGACTCAAAAAAAAATGATAGAATGGGTAAACTCCCAAAACCTAGACAGCATTCTTTCTAAATATAGAGTTGATGCCTGCGTTTCTAACAATGTATGCGGAAAAGAGAATATAAAGAACCTCTTTAAAAGAATTTTTTCAGAAGGATATAAGATCATTAAATACACTTCTATTTCTATGGATGTTAATGATGGTGTTGCTTTTGAAAAATATACTTCCACCTATCAATACAAAGGTGCTACTCACCAACAATTTGGCATTACAGAATGGCATCTTAGTAATGGGGAATGGTTTATTGTTAGTGAAATTTACAATGACTAATTTATAACATGAGAACAAAATTTTACTTCTACATTCTTTTTATATTTTTTATGAATTGCAATGAAAAACAAGAGGCAATCAATCCTGCTAAAAAAGAAGCTTTTCTAAAAGAACAAATAGAAATTGGAACTCCTGTTTGGAGGTATCTCAATAATAATTCTTACCCACTTAATATCTTAGATCAAGATACATTTACAAAGAAAATAGATTCTTTAAAAAGAATCTATACCGATCATCTTGAAAAGAACAAAAAAGATCTGGATGTAAAAACGTACAACGATGAAACTCTGAGTATCAGGTTTGCGTTTGACGAATTTATTCTAGAATATCCTGAAAAGCATCAAAATTTCACAGGAGAAAAAATTGTCTTTTCAAAAGAAAACCAACAAAAAATCCGTGTAAACCTTCTTGATTTCAACAATCCTGAGCTTCTTTCAAGTAAAGAACTTAGAGGTTATGTAAAAGCTTACATTACAATTGAGAGTCGTAAAAAACGACAGAGTGGCATATACAATACATTAGACAATCAACAATTGCATGCAGATTGGAGTACCATCGAGACTACTTTTACCAATCTTGAAGTCGTTACCTATTGGAAACAAGAATATTTGTACAATCATATAGATAATATCGGAGTTAAAAATATTGATTCTTTCTATACTAATCTTGTCTCTAAAAATAAAAATGCTGAAACCCTTACTAGAGTCATCAACATCTATGAAAAACAACAGAAAGAAAGAGAATCTCATACCATCGAAATTTATAAGACTGTAGATAATTATCAATTAGAAATGCATCTTTTTCTACCAGATAAAAATGTTTTTAAAGGGAAGAGACCTACCCTCGTTCAGTTTCATGGAGGAAGTTGGTCTATGGGAAGTCCTTTTTGGTTTTTTAGTACTGCGAAGGAATATGCTAAAAATGGTTGGGTTGTTGCAGTTGTAGAATATCGAATAAAAGGACGGCAAGGAACCTATCCTTTCGAAGCCGTAAAAGACGCCAAGTCTGCGATACGTTGGCTAAGAGAGAACGCCGACAGATACAGTATTAATCCTTCTAAAATTCTAGCTACAGGAAATTCAGCAGGAGGTCATTTAGCATTGGCAACGACTTTGGTTGAAAACTGGAATGAAAAAACTGACAACTTAAAAATTAGTGCAAAACCGAATGCTTTAATTGTAAATTCTGCTGCCTATGATTTAACACATCGCAATTCGAGATGGGTTTCTGAAAAGCTTGATGACAAGAATGTAGTGAAAGAAATTTCCCCATATCATTTAACAAAAAGGACAAAAACCAAGATGCTTTTAATTCACGGAGAAAAAGACATGAACTGTCCATATAGCAATGCCTCTTATTTTTATGAAAAAATGAAGTTATTAGGAAATGACATTCAACTACATACTGTAAAAGATGCTGCACATTTCATTTGGTTTGGAAATTACCCAGAAGTTGGAAAAGTTACAGCAGAATACATTCAACAACTAAAGTTTTAGTTTAGGTTGCTTTAATCTTTACCCCTGGTTCTTTTAACTTCCAATTCGTTTTGTCTTTTCAGCATTCATCATTTTCTTAACATCATGAGGCTATATGGATTGTTGTGGCTTTGTATTAAAT
>JAESUF010000270.1 GCA_016763215.1 Flavobacteriaceae bacterium | reverse complement strand
CGTGACCATAACGGTCGCGCCCCCTGTTTGCGTTTAAGGCCACTGCTGCAGTTCGTCCTCATCTGCCTGACGCCATACGCCCGTACGAAAGTTCACCTCTACGGGGATCTCAATTTTGGCTGGCCCCTCCCTGTTTTTATCCAGCAGCAGAATGCATTAAGTGCTGTAGAGATTAATATCAGCATGTGAATTAATTAAAATAGATTAAGAAATTGAGGTTAATTTGTAGCCTTATTTCCTAAGTAATGAATAATGAACAAGCGTTTTTTTTCTTCTTCTAATACTCCATACCCATATCCTTTTGATATTTTAAACTTAATTGTATTGTTCAGTTGATTGCTGAGTGCATTGGCCAATTGAATTGCTTTTTCTTTTGTTTGGTTACTGTAATATAAAATTGTAGGCTCTGTGGAGAAGAAAGAAGGTCTCGTTTTCCAATCAGGAAAAACAGAGACATGGTAATTGTCTTCCTCAAGTATTTCTTGAATCCCTTTTTTTATTTCTATATCTGGCTGATATGAATATATACGGATGTCAAAATCATTCCCTGAATTAATTGTATTGGAGTCTTCTTGAGGAACAAATGGAGCTTCATAAAAAATTTTAATGACACCGGCATCCTTATAACTTTTGCTTTTTAAAGGCCTGAAGTCAATGATATCAATATTTTGTTTTTCAAATGTTTTGGATATTAAATTCAAGTATTCTCTATCGACCAGTCTTCCGTAAGTGATCGTATTTACTTTTAAGTTACTACTATCGTTTGTTGTCTTTATTTCATCTAAATGAAACATAGAACCTTCAATGGATTGAAATGCTTTTGTTATTGTATTGTTATCAGCGGTTCTTTTATAATATCGAATAGTTACCGTGTCCGAATTTACTTGATAAATAATTGCGACTCTTTTTAAAATACTATCAATCCCTTTTTTTGTAAGAACATCAGTAGTAGTAGCACTTAAGAATTCTAGCGCTTCTTCTAACTCCAGTAATTGTTTCGCGCTCTTTTCATCCTTTAATTCTCCTAGCTTTTTACCTTGGCCAAGGTATCGTAATTGAGACGTTTTCGAAGTCAGTGTTTCTTGTGCTTTTATCTGTGTTAATAAAGAGCTTATATAAAAAAATGAGAAAGCTCCAAAAACAAGAAGTCCCGCTATCAAGTATTTAATAGTATATCTTCTTTTTTTATTTTCTATTTCTAGTATTTTTTCGCGTAACTGACTCATAACTTTTTAAATTGATATTATTCTATAAAACTCATCATTTAACTTGTCTATATCATCAGGAGATATAATTGATAAGGCTTTTAAAATTCGATTTCTTTTTCTTTCAAAAGAGTTTAAAAGATAAATACCTTCACTATGTTTACCCATGTTTATAGCAGGTAAAGCCCCTAATACAGCAGGAATTAGACTTCCAACAATATTATTTGTAGAATTATTTCCAGAGATAAGTAAATAGGCTATTATACCCAATGTAATAGCAACCCCTGTAATAAGACTAGTTTTATAACCTTTTCTTTTTTTCATTCGATACTTTTTAGCCAGTTGTATTTCTTCAGCAGAAACTAAAATGATATTCTTGTTTTCAGGGTTCTCCTTTTCATCATTTATAGAATCTTTTTGGGCATTGTTTTGAGGGTTATTTTCTATTAACTGAGGTATTAGTTCGTCGTCAAAAGAAGTTAAAGAAATCATATCTAAAGCAATTTTAAAAGAGTCTACAATGTTTCTTCCATTGAAATATGCAGCGTAAAATGATTTAGAAAAACTAATAGCAACATCATCGGGGATTTCTTTTTTCATTCCAATAATATATGGGATTTCATTTTCTAGACTTTCAACATTAGATAGACTATGGCATGCATTTAAAAAGATGCAATGAAGGTGCTCTTTAAAGTTACCTAGTAGTCCCGTAAATTTACTAATGGAAATTTCCTCTTTATACCCTTCATTATCTTCAAAAAACAAGGCATCATCTTTACCACCATGACCAGAAATATGCAACAGATTTGGTGAGATGCCCAATATATAAGTAAGCAAATCTTCTTTTGTAACGGCACCTCTAGTTTCTAGTCCAAACTCTGTTTTTGAATCGCTTCTAGAGAGAACTTCACGAATATTTTTTTCTTCTCTTTCCAGTCGTAAACTAGGGGTGTCTATAGGATTGGTTTTTATAAAAAGTATTTTTTTCATACACTACAATTATAAAATAAGGTTCATCTGCGCTTCACCAGGTATCATTGCTTCATCTGATCGGACTTCGACACCTGATAGTACTAACTTTTCAGGGGTTTCTTTTTTGTAATTTTCATGAGCACTAGAAAATTTTAATTTTGAGAGCTTCTCAATAAGACTTACAGGGACTTGATAGGTTTCGGCATCTTTGAACATCATAAAAGACCGATCTTGTTCTTCATCACTTCTAAAGATTGGTTTTACGATTCTTCTTTTTTCTAAAAGCGTTTTTTGACTTGTTAAAAAAGCCGTGTAAAATAGGTCATCACCATTTAAATAGTAAATTACTTTCCAGAAGTAAACAGGTAACTGAATTGTTTTGTTACGAACTTTTGTTACAAAATTCGGATCATTTTCTTGAAAAACAGGCCCCGTAAAAAGAGTGATTTTTGATTTGTTTTTAATGACTTCATGATGCAATATATAATCCTCAATTCGCCTCCAAACACCTCTATTTAACCGATCTACTTGTGGAGCGGCGTTGGTGAAGAAAAAAGTAGATTCTGCTCCTGATTTTGCGTAACCTGTTGAATCTCCCCATTGAGCATCCTCTCTTTTTGTTAAATGTCCTCTGTCAAAATCACTTTTAGCAGCTGAATACAGTTCACTTCCTAGTTGAGCTTCTCCTGGAATCCTTTTATCCTTTTTCCATCGATCCCCTTTACCATTAAATAACTCTTTTCTGGTAATGCTTTTAAATAGATTTCCATCAATATTGGCAGCTGAGTAATACGGGAGTTTTCGTATCGGATTTTGTAGTGTAGAAAAGTTAATGTAATCCAAATAGTAGTCCTTAATAGAAATACCATTCTGTTCTAAATAATTGATCTCTTCTCCTTTCAAAGAAGGAATATCTATGGTGTAACCATCTATAAATTGATTTGAATAAGACATTATGTATTGGTTTAGAGATCGATTTTTTAATTGTACATAAAGGTATTTAAGTTAATGTGTTTGTTTGTAGGTAATTATACCTGTTTATATGATGGTAAAGGATTTAGTATAAATAGAAAGTTATAAGTTTACCCCATAAAAAAAACCTCACAGTAGAATTGTGAGGTTTTTGTATTTATGATAGAAAAAGGAATTATTTTTTCTTTCCTTTTTGATCTTGAGCTTGCTTCATGGCATCATCTAAACGTTGTCTAAATTTGCTTTTCGCTTTCTCTGGACGTTTCTTGTTTTCTTCAATTTGAGCATGAATTTTCTTCTCATCAATTACATAGTTCTTAATTACTAACATAATAGTAATGGTCAGTAAATTTGAAATAAAGTAATACAAACTTAAACTACTAGCGTAGTTGTTAAAGAAAAACAACATCATAATAGGAGAGAAGTATATCATATACTTCATCAATTTACCCATATCAGGCATTCCTTCTTGTGTAGGCGCTTGCATATTCATCTGTTGACTTTGGTTCATTTTCATATAAAAGAAAATAGCCACCGATGCCAAAATTGGGAATAAACTTACGTGATCTCCATACCAAGGAATTTCAAAAGGTAATTTGAAAACAGTATCATACGACGATAAATCATCTGCCCATAAGAAGCTCTCTCCTCTCAATGCAATATTTGAAGGGAAAAACTTAAATAAGGCAAAGAATACCGGCATTTGTAATAAGGCAGGAATACAACCAGACATCATACTTACTCCAGCTTTTCGCTGGACAGCCATGGTTTCTTGCTGACGCTTCATTGCGTTCTCCTTTCCAGGATATTTCTTGTTTAGTTCAGTTAGCTCAGGACGAATAACTTTCATCTTAGCACTAGATAGGTACGATTTGTACACCAAAGGAGACATAATGATTCTAACAACGATGGTCATTAAAATAATAATCAAACCATAGTTTCCCATCAAACCTTCCAACATTCCAAAGATTGGAATAAAAATCCAACGGTTAATGGTTCCGAAAATACCCCACCCTAAATCGGCAGTTTCTCCTAAATCAGTTCCTTCATATGCTTCTAGTGTTTTGTAGTCTGAAGGACCGTAATACCATTTCATATTATAATTTAATTCACCATTACTCAGTTCAAGAGGTGTTTTTAAACTATATCTTTTGGTATAAATGCTATCTATTTTTTCATCTTTGACTAAGTTCTCTGAAGTGATTGCTGCGTTGTTAAATGCCTTGTCAGATAATAAAATAGAAGAGAAAAAATGTTGCTTGTAAGCTACCCAATCTACATCATTAATTACATCATTATTATCGGCATTGATATAATCAACTTCATCTTCAGCTTTATAGTAGTAGTAAGAATACATGGTATTCTCTGTACGTAAACTTTTCTCATGGCGGTAGCCTTTCAATGTCCAGTCAAGATTGATAGGGTTTGACGAATTGATAACCGTGCTTAGTCCTTGAGATCGCACAGCAAAGTCAACCATATAATCGTCTTTCATTTCATAACGATATTCTAAAAACTGACTATCAGAAACTTTCAGCTTCATGGAAAGTATTTTTGAGCTTCCATTATCTGTATAAGTAGGCTCAAAGAATAAGTCTTTGGTATTTAGAATTCGATTGTCTGTGGTTCCAAAATTGATATTGAAAGTAGCATTCTTGTCCTTGATCATGTGCAAAGGCAATGAATCATAGGTTTGAAACCCTTTAATTAAGGCCTCAACTATTTGTCCACCCTTATTATCAATTCTTAATAATAACTTATCGTTTTCAATTGTTGTAGTTCCTTCTTTTCCATTGATAGCACTAATAGCAAAAGCACCTAACTGATTTGTTAGTCTCGCTTGTTTTAGTGAATCATTCTCAATAGAATTGATGGTTTTTGTTGGAGTTGTATTGATTGTCTTTGTAGGATCTGTAACTTGTTCAGTTCCAGTTTTTGAATCTGCTTCATCAGGGTCTTGAGATCCCATCCACCAAAGAAGAATTGCTCCTAGCAAAATCATTCCTATAAAGGAATTCACATCAAATTTCTTTTTTTCCATATGTAGTTAATGTCAGTTTGTCATTTACTTTTCAATGCAAGCATTCAAAAGTGCTGACAAATGTAGTGAAAAGACGTATTTTTTATTAATTATTGATTGTTTTATTTAGTGGGCATAGTTAGTTCAAATAGTATTCCGTTTTCATGCTGAATTTATTTCAGACCTCAATGTTTTTTAGAATGTGCTAAACTAGCTTTTACAAAATCAACAAACAAAGGGTTATAGCTGTACTGTGGGCTCTCAAATGTTACTACTTCCTGAGAATGTAGATAGTGCACTTAGTTTGGCAAAAACAATG
>JAESUF010000269.1 GCA_016763215.1 Flavobacteriaceae bacterium | reverse complement strand
CCATCTCCTGTTACAGGTGCTGGTGGTGCTATATGGTTAGATCGTAATTTAGGTGCAAACCAAGTAGCTACGTCAAGTGGAGATTATTTGGGGTATGGAGATTTGTACCAATGGGGTCGTGGATCCGATGGGCATCAAACCATTGTTTGGACCTCTAGCACTACCTCAGACGGAGTAGAACAGGCGAATATAACGGCTACCACAGCAACCTCAGCAACACCTGGTCATGGAGGTTTTATTTTACCAGATCCAGGAATTGATGAAAATTGGACAAATTTTGCAGGTGAAGACAATTTATGGCAAGGTGTTGCAGGAATTAACAATCCATGTCCTACAGGGTATCGTATACCAACAGAGACAGAGTGGGATACTGAGCGAATAGCTTGGTCAAGTAATAATGCTGCAGGCGCTTTTGCAAGCCCCTTAAAAATGACTCTTGCTGGCTTCCGTAATAAAAATGGCGTTCTTGGCAGTGCGAATAACATTGGCTTGTATTGGGCGAGTACTATTCCTAGTGGGAATGCTAGTACGGGTGCTACCTACCTGTTTTTTAATGACAACATTGGCTTAATGCTCACCGCAGTTAGAGGAAGCGGGTATTCTGTTCGCTGCATTCAGGATTAAAAAGATACGTTGTACTTTCCTATGCTTTAGGCATAGGAGTACTTTGATACTTAATACCTGCCATCCTTTTGGTGGCAGGTTTTTATACTAGCCAAGGCGGTTCTTTATACAATATTCTATGACCATACAAGAAAAAATAATTTTAGCAGCAAAACCAGATAGCATCTTTTTTTAAAGAAGGTATTTTTTATAGGTTATAACAAAAATGCGATGTGGTTTGTGAAAAGTATAAAAAACGATACGGTAATAAACAGCTTTTATAGAAAAAGCAAGAGAACATTTAGAGTTCTTGCGCTTACTGATACGTGTAAGCAAAGATTTGAAAATTATAGGAACAAAAATATAGATTAAGTTACATTTAAAAATAGAAGAAATATCAAAACAATTAACAGCATGGCAAAAATATACAGAGAACCATTGCATAAATTTTAAAGTTTAGTAATGGGAGAGTTTTGTAATTCCTAACACAACCCTTACTGGTTTTAGTAAAGGAGATAGTTTTAACTATTTACAATGCAATTTGTTTGTATTGTAAAATAAGAGTTTGTGTTTTTTTAGACCCTCTTGCTGGCTACCGCAACTCGGATATGGCTCATTTAACAATGTGAGTAGCAATGGCTTCTTTTGGACGAGTACTATTAGTGGTTCAAATGCACGCAACCTGATCATTAATGTCAGCAATGCCAGCCAGTACAGCAATAATAGAGCGAGCGGGTTCTCTGTTCGCTGCATTAAGGAAAACAAATTTGCCGTGCTTTTAGTGTATTGAGTTAAGAAGTTTTAGGATGACGATCTAGGATGTTAGAAATGAACATGAATGTAGCTTCTACTGTGGTTCAGCTACCGATTCAATGCTCGATTGACAGAGAACAACCTATTTAGGGCGGTTCACAAATTTTAATTACAGGAGTAGCTATGCTTTTGTATTACCAAAAAGGAGACGTATAACTTACAATAAGTGAAGTTGTACTTAAACGTTAAAAGAAACAATAACAAATAACAAATATCATGAGAATAAAAGTTACACTATTTTTATTACTGGCTAGTATTAGCTTTAGTAGTTTAGCACAGGTGGGTGTGGGTACAACCAATCCCGATGTCTCTGCAGCATTGGATATAGTAAGTACTACCAAAGGGTTTTTACCTCCACGGATGACTCAGATACAAATAAATGCGATTGCTTCTCCAGCAGAAGGGTTGGTGGTCTATTGTACTGATTGTTTCACCAAAGGGTTCTATGTATATAACGGAACGGATTATATAAACCTTCCTTCAGGAGACTCAATGAACCTGACGCCTTCAGCAAATGTTTTGGCACAAATAGGAAATGAGGGTGATAACCCAGATTCTGTAAACTCTGTAATAACAGCAGCACAATTAATTACCATTACACCAGCAATTACAGGACTTACCTTAGACAATCAAACGGCCTATCAAGATTATATCGATGCAAATCCAGGTAGTTTTGCAAGCCCTGCAACACAAGCAGAGGTTCAGGCAATGGTAACAGCGGTAAATGCAGCCCAAGCAGCTTCTGATGCTTCTTTAGCTCAAATAGGAAATGAGGGAGATAATCCAGATGTAGTAAATTCAGTGGTAAGTATTGCCGACTTAAATGCGATACTTCCAGCATTGACCGATGTAACTTTGGGGAATGAAATGGCTTATCAAGATTATATTGATGCGAATCCAGATAGTTTTGGAAGTCCAGCAACACAAGCAGAGATTCAGGCAATGATTACGACTGTGAATAGTTCAGGACCATCCCCTGTTACAGGTGCTGGTGGTGCTATATGGTTGGATCGTAATTTAGGTGCAAACCAAGTAGCTACGTCAAGTGGAGATTATTTGGGGTATGGAGATTTGTACCAATGGGGTCGTGGAGCCGATGGGCATCAAACCATTGTTTGGACCTCTAGCACTACCTCAGACGGAGTAGAACAAGCGAATGAAACAGTAACCACAGCAACCTCAGCAACACCTGGCCATGGAGACTTTATTTTCGGAGGTTCAGGAATTAATAATAATTGGACAGACTTTGTAGGTGAAGACGATTTATGGCAGGGTGTTGCAGGAATTAACAATCCATGTCCTACAGGGTATCGTTTACCAACACAGCCAGAGTTGGAAACTGAACGAACAGCTTGGACAAGTACTAATGCTGCAGGCGCTTTTGGAAGCCCATTAAAAATCCCTCTTGCTGGCACCCGAGGCTCCAGTAATGGTACGCTTGGCGGTGTGAGTGGCTTTGGCTACTTTTGGACAAGTACTGTTGGTGGTGCGAATGCTCGCTACCTATTTCTTAATGCCAGCAGTGCCACTGTGTTCACTAGTAGTAGAGGAGGTGGGTTTTCTGTTCGCTGCATTCAGGATTAAAAAGACACGTTGTACTGTCCTATGCTTTAGGCATAGGAGTACTTTGATACTTAATACCTGCCATCCTTTTGGTGGCAGGTTTTTAAAACTAGAGAACAAGAATATTTTTAATAACTAAAAATTATATAATGACACATCAAGACTTCAATAATATGTATTACACTTTCACAAATGATAAAAAAGGAGTTCGGTATAACAGTAGAATCTTTATTTCAGGAAATGAGCTTAAAGAATTTGTAGAGTATGCAATTAAATTGCATTTAAATAATGCGGAAAGTCAACAATCAATGTTGAATTTTTGAGAGACCTAACAGTCTCTTTTTAATAAAAACACCCTCTTTAATTGGAGGAAACATTTTTGCTTAGTATGAATTAAACTGCTTATGAAAGAGAAAGTTTACTATACATGCAGCTAAGTTCTTTATACTAATTATTGATCGACACTGTTGTATGAAAATAATTTTAGAGGGTAGTATCTGGGAATTAGAGATCGGATGTCAATCCATGAAACGTATAACTTACTTAACAACCAAAAAAAGGATAACACAAATGAAACAAGCAATTTTAGGAGTGCTACTTGTGTGTAGTTTTTTTCAGATAGCAGCACAAAGTATTCAAGGTGTACTTACACAACACGCAGGTCAAACCATTGTACTTAAGGGTTTTGATTATTACAAAAGCTTCGAACTGGCAAAAACAAGTATCGATAGTTTGGGGAATTTTACACTTTCCTATTCTAAAAAATATAGAGGTATGGGCGTGCTTAAAACTCAAGACAAAAGTAATTTGGTTTTGGCATTGACAGGAGCTAATATTCAGGTGAAAGGCATCCATTTAAAAGAAGCCAATAGCTTGGCCTTTACCAACAGTCCAGAGAATACTCTCTTTGTAGATTTTGCTAAAAAGTATGTTCAAGGTCAGCAAGTTTATAAAGCATGGAAATATATGCAAACCAGATATGCAAAAGAGCCTTCTCTGCAAGTGCATAAAGAAGTATTAAAAACGATCAATAATGAGATTGTTCGTATTGAAGGAATTCCTGTAAAGGAATTAAACAAGCTAGATAAAAAAAGATATTTGCATTGGTTTTTAGGGCAACGAACTTTGGTAAGTGATATGCCTGCGAGTATTTATAGCTATCCAGAACGGATCCCACAAAACATTGCACAGTTTAGAAGCATCGATTTTACGAATTCGAACTTTAAAACTAGTGGCTTATTTAAAGAATTGATAGAAGGACACTATTTCTTATTAGAAAATTCAGGAAAATCTTTAGACGATGTATTTATAGCGATGAATATAAGTACCCAATACTTGATAGACCAACTACAAGGGAATGATGCCTTGCTAAATGAAGTATCGGGAAAACTGTTTGCCTATTTTGAAAAACGAAGTTTGTTTAAAGCAGCAGCTTACCTATCAGTAACGATGCTTAATCAAGACCAATGTGTATTAGACACAGAACTAGCCAATCGTTTTGAAAGCTATCAGAAGCTAAAAGTAGGTGCCAAGGCACCAGAAATTGAATTTGAAGGCAAGAAGATCTTAGGTACACTAAAAACCAATAAGCTTTTGGTCTTTGGAGCGAGTGAATGCCCTGGGTGTAAGAGTGATGTTCTTAAGTTATTAGGGTATTATGATGGATGGAAAGCTAAGGGAATTGAGATTGTGTATGTATCTATAGATACCAACAAAACAACTTATGAGGCTGCTTATAAAAATGCACCTTGGCAGATGTACTGTGATTTTAAGGGGTGGAAAACAAAAGCGGCAAAGGAGTACCATCTTTTTGCAACGCCCACCTACTTTTTATTGGATGCAAACAATACAATAGTACTAAGACCTAGGTCAGTAGATCATGCCAATGCATGGATAGGTCAAAAACTGTAATCTAGTATGAAAGAATAATGAAGAAGAATTGTTAACTAAATTTTAATTACGGGAGTAGCTATGCTTTTGTACTGCCAAAAAGGAGACGTATGACTACAATAAGTGAAGTTATACCTAAACGTTAAAACAGACAAGAACAAAAAGCAAATATCATGAGAATAAAAGTTACATTATTTTTATTATTGGCTAGTATTAGCTTTGGTAGTTTAGCACAGGTGGGTGTGGGTACAACCAATCCCGATGCCTCT
>JAESUF010000268.1 GCA_016763215.1 Flavobacteriaceae bacterium | reverse complement strand
TGAAAAAGAAGCATTGGAAGACTCCAATGCATACAGCAATTTAAAAATTAATTTATAGGTACACAATCCCTATAAATGATGAAATATTTTTATCCCCAATAATAGGGAGTACCAAACTGGAATTATTTGTACGACCAAAAGCGACAAAGATTTCTTTACATCTTGAGAAATTAAGCAACGGGTATATTCATGTGAATTCCCTATAATACACCCCGATAAGTAGTAGGGAACATTAAATTGGGTTAGAACTTTAGAATTTTGAGTTTGTAAAACGATTGAGAAATTTATGATGAAACTAGAGGTTTCTATCACTCATTTTATTCGGTTCGAAATGACATTGGTTTTTTAAAACTTCATTCCAACGCGAAAGTTCAGAATACGTCCCGATAAAAAGTTGGGAACACCAAACTGGTTCTTGGTAGCTACATCACGTACCCAGGTATTGGTAATGGAATTTTGAATGGCAAACATGTTAAAGAGTTCTAAGCCTGCTGTAAGTTCTTTAAACTGACTCAGCCAACCCGTTTTATAACGTTTGGTTGCATCGGTAAAAACATAGATGACACCTAAGTCGGCACGACGATAGTCACGCAATCTATTTTGGAAATCATAAGGATCTGCATAAGCAGGAGCTCCACCTGGAGTTCCAGAATTGTACACCAAATTCAAATAGGCTTTTAAATCGGGTAGGTTAGGAACGTAGTCTTGAAACAAGATTCCCAATTTAAAACGTTGATCGGTAGGACGGGCAATAGCACCACGACCTGCAATATTTTCTTCTGTTTTCAAGAACCCGAGGCTAATCCAGCTTTCATTTCCAGGCACAAACTCACCATTTAAACGCACATCCAGTCCAGTGGCATAGGCTGTAGCATTATTATTTGCTTGATAGCGAATACGAACATTGTCTACCGTATAGGAATTCACATCCGATAAGCTTTTGTAGTAAAACTCTGTGGTGAGCTTAAAAGGGCGTTCCCACATGGTAAAACTATAGTCGCTTCCAATCACTGCATGAATGGATTTCTGTGCTTTTACATTCGGGTTGATGGTTCCATCAAAACCTCGTAACTCCTTATAAAAAGGTGGCTGTGAATAGGCACCTCCAGAAATACGGAATAAAATATCTTTTTCCCAATCGGGTTTAATAGCAAATTGCGCACGTGGACTGATAATAAACTGTTGCACTTTGGGAGCGTTGTTTGCAGTGACAGACCATGACTGACCTCGGAGTCCAACATTCCACCAAATTTGATGTTCTCCAATAAATCCTTTTTTGCTGTACTGCGCAAATCCGCTAATCCGATTGATGGTTAAGTTGTTTTCCGCTCTGATGCTTTGAAAAGGAGTAATAGGACCTGTAAACGGATTGTATGGCTGATCGTTGATGAACCCTAAGCCAATTGGTCGGACAGAGAATCCTAAAGAATCGATAATTTCATACTCACGAATACGATCTTTTATATCTTCGGTTTGGTATTTTACACCAAAATCTAGCTGTGTTTCGTCTTTTTTATAAGTTCCACGTATTTGAATATTGGTAATTAAGGCATCCAAATCGTTACGAGAATGGTTCAACTGTGACCCAATTCCTTGGGAGAAGGTTACTTCTCCAAACGTTTGAGAACCTGCACTGGTATCTACTTCTCCAATATTATAAGAAGCAGCAATGTCAAAATACTCTTCTTCTTGTGTATTAAAAGCAGATATAGTAGCTGTAAGCTTCAAATCCTCATGTACCTGATAATCGGCACTCAAAGCCCCAAAAGCGGTTAAATAGGTGTCTTTCTCTTGTCCGTCATAAAAAACAATCAATTCTAAAGGGTCGGCTACAGTTCCAAATCGAGTGCGACGTGTAACTGGTTGATAATCGTAATTGTTTAACGAGAAGTTTCCTAAGAAATTTAAGGTGAGCTTTTCATTGTAGGTATAGGATAGAAAACTTTGCACATCAGTAAAACGAGGTTTAAAGTTGGTCTCTATTTGTTTTGAATTCACAAACAAGCTATTGTCACGGTAGCGAACCCCAACAATGGCACTTAATTTCTTATCGAATAATAAATCTTCAACAGTAATACTTCCTCCTAGTAAACTAGCATCTACAGAGGCTGCAAACTTTTTAGGCTTTCTATAAGTGATATCTAAAACAGAAGAAAGCTTGTCGCCATATTTGGCTTGGAATCCACCTGCAGAAAAGTTGATATTTTGTACCATGCTCGAATTGACAAAACTCAAGCCTTCTTGTTGTCCAGAACGGATTAAAAAAGGACGATATACTTCAATTCCGTTTACATAGACTAGGTTTTCATCAAAATTCCCTCCACGGACATTGTACTGTGTGCTTAATTCATTGTTGCTATTTACACCTGGAAGTGTCATCAATAGGTTTTCAACACCCGCATTGGCACCAGGTAAACGCTCTACTTTTTTTGCGTCTAGTGTAATTATACCCGTAGCTGCCTTTTTATCGTTCTTTATAACAACTTCTTTTAAGACTTCATTTTCCGAACGTAAAATAGGTGAGAAGCGAACCACATTTCTTTTTTTCGCTAAAAAAACCTTGGTAATGGTTCTGAACCCTAAATGACTAAATGATAAGGTGATGCTTTTGTTTAGAGGGATTCGGATTTCGTAGTACCCTTTTTTATTGGTGGTTGTTCCAGTAGAGCCATAGGTAACCGAAACGCCTTCAATAGATTGGTTTAGTGAGTTTTTTACAAAACCCTTGACAATTGTGGTCTTTTGAGCCCACATAATTGCTGGAAATAAAAATAATAAGAGTAAAAATTTCTTCACGTACTGGTGGCTTATTTTCTATAAAACGTATTCGTATAGGTATTCGTATTTCCCACGTTGTCTGAGACTACAAGTTTAAAGATATGTTTGCTACCTACCAATTTTTTATCTCTAAAATCGTAGGATAATCGTTTCTTTTTTAAATCATACTCCATAAGTACCCATTCATCATCTATATAGGCATCGTAGGATTTAATTCCCGATTGTGCATCCGATATTTTGATTCTTAGATAGGTTAAACCAGTTAGCCAAGCATTCTTTTTAAAGTTCGAATTGTATATTTTAGGTTTCTGATTGTCAATCTTTAACGTGTACTTACCTAAAGTTTTTGTAGTCGTGTATACTTTGTCTGCTTTCTTTTTGGTGTTCTGATAATTTGCATACCTTTTGTTATTGATATTCGCAATGTACAATTGATCTAAATCTGCTTTTTTGTACAATGTGCTATCAAAAGTAATGGTGAATCTTTTGTCTAAAGGAACATTGGGTCTATGAATCGTAGCGACGTTATTTTTTACTGAAAAATCTAAATAGATGTCTTTGTAGAAGGTGTTCTTAGGAAATGCAATGGTAACACCGTTCTGCTTGTATTTATGAAACACGCCACGCTTTACAACATATGCTGTGGTATCGGGTTTTTTGATAAACAATGCATTGTTGGGCTTACCAATCACTGGAATTTTAATTTCTGAAGTATTGCCTTTTAAGTCTTTAACAATGATTTGTACTTGATA
>JAESUF010000267.1 GCA_016763215.1 Flavobacteriaceae bacterium | reverse complement strand
GAAGTAATGGATAAAGATGAATGGGCTTTGATTCTTGGTGGATCAAGTGGGCTCGGGTTGGCAACTGCAAAAAAGTTAGCCAAGCACGGAATGAATATTTGTATTGTGCATCGAAATTCGAGAGCGCAACAAAAGAATATTGAAGCTGCTTTTGATGAGATAACCAATGAAGGGGTTGATTTTATAAGTTATAATACAGATGGGTTGAACCCAGAAAAGAGAGCTGCATTAATTGAAGATTTACAAGAGGAATTAGAAGGAGGAAGAATAAAAACATTCGTGCATAGTGTTGCGAAAGGAAATTTGAAACCAATGCTATCTGATGAAAAACCGATGTTACAAACCGACGATTTTCAATTAACCATTCAAGCGATGGGGATTAGTTTGTATGATTGGACGAAAGCTATTTTTGATGCAAAACTATTTGCTGACGACGCAAGAGTTCTCAGTTTTACCAGTGAGGGAAATAGCAAAGCTTGGAGGAATTATGCAGCAGTTTCCGCAGCAAAAGTAACGCTAGAAGCAATTACAAGAAATATAGCATTGGAGTTTGCTCCGTATGGAATTAGAGCAAATTGCATTCAGGCAGGAGTTACAGATACTGCTTCTTTACGAATGATTCCAGGAAGTGATGAAATTAAAGAACACTCATTAAAGCGAAATCCATTTCATAGATTAACCTTGCCAGAAGATGTAGCAAATACAGTGTATTTATTATCTAAAGACGAAGCCGCTTGGATTAACGGAGCTATTATCCCTGTGGATGGAGGAGAACATATAAGTTAAAATAGATTATTCCGAAGGTAGTTAGTTCCAACGCATTCGAGAATAAAGGCGAAGGAACCTTATTAAAGGAACGCAATATGAGTACAAATAATTAAAAGTTGAAGCACCAAGAAATCATACAACTCTTACCCTACCAATCTCCCTTTTTATTTGTGGAGGAGCTAACAAGTGTTTCAGAAACGGGAGTAGAAGGTTTTTACACCTTCAAAGAAGATGAGTATTTCTATCAAGGTCACTTTAAAGACAATCCAATAACTCCGGGCGTTATTTTAACCGAAGTAATGGCACAAATAGGAGTAGTTAGTCTCGGAATTTATTTACTAAAAGATGAACTTTCAGCTTCGAAAAAACCAAAAATAGCGCTTACTTCTAATGAGGTAGATTTTTTTTTACCAGTACGACCAAAAGAACGTGTAAAAGTTGTGTCGGAGAAAATTTATTTTCGATTCAATAAATTAAAATGTAAAGTGCAACTATTCAATGAAAAAGAGGAGTTGGTTTGTAGAGGAACCATTTCAGGAATGCTAAAACCAGTTTACAATGAAACATAGGGTTGTAATTACAGGAATGGGTGTGGTTGCCCCAAATGCGGTTGGCTTAGACAATTTTTTAGAAGCCATTCAGCAAGGAAAACCAGGAGTTACTTTTCATAAAAACCTAGAAGATTTAAAGTTTTCCTGTTGCATTGGAGGAATTCCAGAAGTTTCTGAAGAACTTAAAAGTCAGTATTTAACACCATTACAATTACGAGGATTTAATAGTTCAGGAATTTTATATGGTTGTATGGCGGGAATGGACGCATGGAAAGATGCAGGTTTTTTGATTAATGAAAACTCGCCAATCGATTATAATTCAGGAATGGTGTTTGGCACAGGAACCTCGGGAATTGAAAAATTTCGAGAATCTGTCTATAAACTCGATGAAGGAAAAGTAAAACGGCTAGGAAGCACAGCTGTGATTCAAACCATGGCAAGTGGAATTAGTGCGTATTTGGGAGGAATTTTAGGAATGGGAAATCAAGTTACCACAAATTCATCTGCATGTACTACGGGAACAGAAGCGTTGATCATGGGGTTTGAACGCGTTCAATCTGGAAAAGCAAAGCGAATGTTGGTTGGGAGTTGTAGTGATGATGGCGCCTATATTTGGGGAGGTTTTGACGCAATGCGCGTGATGACATACAAACACAATGCGTCTCCAGAAAAAGGGTCTCGACCAATGAGTGAAACGGCATCAGGGTTTGTTCCTGGAAGTGGTGCTGGTGCTTTGGTCTTAGAATCTTTAGAAAGTGCTTTGGAAAGAAAAGCAACAATTTATGCCGAGGTGTTGGGTGGAAACATCAATTCTGGCGGACAACGAAATGGAGGAACCATGACCGCACCAAATTCTGAGGCTGTCCAAAAATGCATCACTGACGCAATGAAAGAAGCGAATATCTCCGCTGCAGAAATTGATGCCATTAACGGGCATTTAACCGCAACCATTAAAGATCCTGTAGAAATAGAAAACTGGACGAAAGCTTTGGATAGAAAAGGCGACAAATTTCCATATATCAACTCCTTAAAATCAATGGTTGGACATTGTTTGGCAGCAGCAGGAGCCATTGAAAATGTGGCAACTGTATTGCAATTGAAGCACCAATTTGTGTTTCCAAACATTAACTGTGAAGACGTACATCCAGAAATTTTAAAATTGATAAGCAAAGAAAAAATTCCGACTCAAGCAATTCAAAAAGAACTAAATATTATAGCGAAAGCAAGTTTTGGTTTTGGAGATGTTAACGGATGTATTATTTTTAAGAGATATTGATAGAGACAACATAAGAGAGCTTACACAACGCATATTGAAGCCTAACGCTTGTACGGAAAAATAAAATAAATGAATAGAGAAGAACTTATTACCTCATTAAAGAAGATTGTAAAGCCCTATATTCAAGATGAAGAAGCGTTTAAAAACCTTTCTGAAGAGACAGATTTTATCAATGATTTAAAAATCAATTCAGCAAATTTAGTTGATGTAATTTTAGATGTTGAAGACGAATTTGATATTGAAATAGACAACGACTCCATGGAAAAAATGCTTTCAGTAAAAGCAGCATTGGATATTGTAGAAATAAAATTAGCCGAATCTTGATTGGCAATGATATCATAGATCTACGCTTCGCTGAAACGGAGAGTAATTGGCAACGAAAAGGCTTTTTAGACAAGCAGTTTACATCGAGAGAACAAGTAGTTATTAAGAGTTCTGAAGATCCTTTTATGAAGGTTTGGCAATTTTGGAGTATGAAAGAAGCTGCGTATAAAATCTACACACAACTAACTGAAGAACGGTTCTTTGCTCCCAAGAAATTTGAATGCGAATTAACCTCTGGCTCTAAAGGAATCGTTTGTTTTCAAAATCAAAAATTTTATACCACATCAATTTTGAATCGTACGTATATTTTTACGGTGGCGGGTTTAGAAAAAGAAATTAAAAATTCTTCTTCTATTGGATTACCCAACGAAATTGATCAGAGTATAAAAAGGAAATTGCAAAAAGAAACAGGCATTTCAATTTCTGAAATTGAACAAAGAAAATCAAAAATAGGAGCACCTAATTATTATCATAAAAACAAACGACTAACAAAATCCTGCGCTATTTCTCATCATGGAAACTACGGAGCATTTTCACTCTTATACACTTAAAACATGAAAGAATTTATTGCATACTCAAAACAAAAATTTGCTGTAGATAAGAAACTCATTTTCTTATATGTAATTATTTACTTTCTCTGGGGCACAGGAATGGATGCTTTTGGAGAGTATATGGAACTGGCAAAGTTTAACTATTGGTGGCAAGTAATTACAGTGTACTTAGTTTATATGATTCCAATTTCTTTATTACTTCGAGGACTGCCTTTTCATATGCAATATGCATACGGGTTAATAGCAATGGGTTTGTTAGAATTTGGCGGTTATTTGATGGAAAGCTCTTATGCATACCCAGATAATTTAATGGATCAGTACTTAAACATTAGAAACTTTAGTTTGGGAATGGCGCTCTTTTTTGCGTTGTACTTTCCTTTAGGAAATGCGTTGGTTGGAGGAGTGTATAAATTGATTTTTAAAAAGAGTGCTGCATAAACGAAACCATACTTCTGAAACACTAGACAACCTTGAATTACAAGGAGACCCTTTAATTAAAACATTAAACAGACTCTCTGTGATTAATTCGTTTTTTGGAAATAGCACCAATACACTG
>JAESUF010000266.1 GCA_016763215.1 Flavobacteriaceae bacterium | reverse complement strand
GGATTATGGCTAGCGGTTATAATAATCCCACCTTGCGCTTTTTCTAAAGGAACAGCTACTTCAACAGTAGGTGTTGTAGACAATCCTAAATCGATCACATCAATTCCCAAACCAACCAAAGTATTCGCAACCAAACTGCTTATCATCTTTCCAGAAATACGAGCATCTCTTCCTATTACAACAGTTATTTGTTCTTTCGTAGGATTCCTGTTTTTTATAAAAGTTCCGTAAGCAGGAGCAAACTTTACAGCATCAATAGGCGTTAAATTATCTGAAGTCTTACCTCCAATAGTTCCTCTAATTCCTGATATTGATTTAATTAATGTCATGTACTTTTTTTTAGCTGAACAAAGATAAATTATTTACTTAGAAAACCTTTCAAAAATGAAACAGTTCCTACAGAAATAAAGTAATGTTAGAGAATTGTTAATTTTTAAAAGAGGTCTCTTTTTTCTTTATATTTAAAGAACTCAATTAATCAAACATATTCGTTATGATATTTACTAAAAAACGCCTCAATTTAACAGTTTTTTTATTCGCTTTTCTCTTCATCAATACTTCCCTAAGTAGTGCTCAAGAGACACGATTGTTAAGGCAGCCTGATATTAACAGTACACATGTAGTTTATACCTACGCTGGAGACGTCTGGGTAAATTCTTTAAATTCTTCGGAAGCGAAAAGAATTACCAGTACCCCTGCGGTAGAATCAAATCCGCACCTATCACCAAATGGTAAATGGATTGCTTTTTCATCCAACAGAACTGGTAGAAATGCTGTTTATATTGTTTCCATTAACGGCGGAGATGTAAAAAGATTGACCTGGCATCCAAGTGGTTCTAATGTTAGAGGATGGACCAATGATGGTAAATCGATTTTATATGCTAGCACAAGAGGAACAGCCCCAAGGCCTTATAACCGACTCTGGACAATCCCTGTAAAAGGAGGAGCTCCAAGTTTACTAGCCTCTCAATGGGGATATGATGGTTCTTTCTCGAGCAATGGAAAAAGTATTGTGATTGATAAAATGAGTCGATGGGATTCGGAATGGAGAGTGTACAGAGGTGGACAAAATACACCGTTAATTATCTTAGATCCTAAAACATCAAAAGAAACACTTTTACCACATAAAAACACAACCGATGTACAACCTTTATGGTTAGGTGATGATATTTACTTTCTATCTGACAGGTCTTTGGTCATGAATATTTGGAAGTACAATACAAAGAGTAAAAGTCTAAGCCAACTAACAAAATTTAAAGGATCAGACATCAAATGGTTGTCTGGAGACAAAAATACGTTAGCTTATGAAAGAGATGGATACTTATATACTTATGGTATCTCTTCAAAAAAATCAAAGCAGCTTAAAATTAATGTTGTTGGTGATTTCCCTTGGACGGAAACTAAGTGGGAAGACGTAACTAGAACTGCTAGAAATGTTTCTTTATCTCCTAATGGAAAAAGAGCTATTATGGAATCGCGTGGAGAAGTTTTTACTGTACCTGTAAAAAATGGTGATGCACGTAATATTACTCAGAGTTCAGGAACAGCAGACAGAGCCCCAATTTGGTCTCCAAAAGGCAATCAGATTGCTTGGTTTTCAGATAAAGGTCGAAAAGGATATGCACTCTATCTTTCTAACCAAGATGGAACATCTGACATCACTAAAATTTCTATTGGCGAATCAAAAATGGCATGGAATCCAACTTGGTCACCAGACGGAAAACACATTGCTTTTGTAGATGACGATGTTCGTTTACGTGTTGTTAACTTAGAAACTAAAAAGATCCAAACAATTGATATTGGTGGAAATAATTTAGAACGTACAAGGATTGGAATGAATTGGTCTCCAGATTCTAATTGGATTGCTTATGAAAAATCAGGAACAAATAACTTCAGACAAATCTATATCTGGTCAGTAAAAACAAATAAGTCTAGAGCAATCACCGATACTTTTGCAGATTCTTTTTCTCCAGTTTGGGATTTGGACAAAAAACACTTGTATTTCCTTGCTAGTACAAATGTAGCTTTAGGTTCTGGTTGGGCGAACACGAGTTCAATGAGTGCTAATCCTAGCTATGCTGCCTATGTAATGAATCTTGATAAAAAAGATGATTCGCCTTTCAAACCAAAGAGTGACGAAGAAGACATTAAAAAGAAAGATGATTCGACAGACTCAGCAACCAAGAAAGACAAAAAGGGAGACGACAAAAAGGACGACAAGAAGAAAGAGGCTAAAAAAGCAATGACTATTGATTTTAATGGCTTGGCAAGAAGAACATTTCCTTTAGGAATTCGCTCTGGAAATTATTGGTCTCTAACAGCAGGCCCAAAAGGAAGTGTTTTTATTGCTGGAAACAGTCCAAAAGGCCCTGCCATTCAGAAATACAAATTAAAAGATCAGAAAGCGAAACCTTTTCTTTCTGGTACTGGAAATATTTCAGTGACTTCAAACGGGAAACACATGCTTGCAAGAGTTGGTGGTTCGTGGAAAGTAATTAATGCGGGGGGACCTAACGGTAAAAGCGGTAAACCTATGAAAGTTAATCTTCAAATGAAGTTAGATCGAATTGCTGAATGGGAGCAAATGTTTGAAGAAGCTTATCGATATGAAAGAGATTATTTCTACGATCCAAATATGCACGGGAGAAATTGGAAAGCTGTCTATAAACGATATGCGCCCTTAGTGCCTTTTATCAAGCATCGATCTGATTTGAGTTATATTTTAGATCAAGTAAATGGAGAATTGTCCGTTGGACATAGTTTTGTTCGAGGTGGAGATTTCCCAAGTGTCGATAGATCTCAATCGGGTCTGTTAGGAGCTGACATTATCGTTGATAAAAATCATTGGAAAATTAAAAGAATTTACACTACCGAAAGCTGGAACCCTGGATTATCTGGACCTTTAGACGCACCTGGATTGAATATTAAAAATGGACATTATATTGTTGGAGTTAATGGTAAAGAACTTACTACAAATGATAATATATATGAGTACTTAGATGGAACCAGTGGAAAACAAACCATTTTGCATATCAATAGTGAGGCTAGTTTTAAAGGTTCTTGGAAAGAAACTGTTGTTCCTATCCGTAGCGAAAATGGTTTGCGTCAAAGAACGTGGGTTGAAGACAACAGAAGAATGGTCGATAAACTATCAAATGGTCGCCTAGGTTATGTTTGGGTTCCAAATACAGGAGGGCCTGGATATGTTTCTTTTAATCGATACTATTTTGCACAACAAGACAAAGAAGGTGCTGTTATCGACGAACGTTTTAACGGTGGTGGTTTGTTAGATGATTATATGGTCGATTTAATGACACGAAGTTTACGTGCTGGATTAACCAATGAGGTACCCAATGGAAAGGCCATGAGTCTTCCTGCAGGTATTTTAGGCCCAAAAGTTCTATTGATTAATGAATTAGCAGGCTCTGGGGGAGATTTCTTCCCATGGGTATTTAGACAACAGAATGCTGGAAAGTTGATTGGTATGACTACTTGGGGTGGACTCGTAAAATCTTCTACCCATTACAGATTGATTGATGGAGGTTCGTTAACGGCTCCTGATAATGCAGTTTTTGACCCAAATAAAAATGAATGGGTTGCCGAAAATAAAGGTGTGGCACCAG
>JAESUF010000265.1 GCA_016763215.1 Flavobacteriaceae bacterium | reverse complement strand
TAAAGTTCTTAAGATCCTTCTTTTTTAAAGGTGATTCAGAAGCATCTTTGTATTGAGCATTTAATTTTCGCTGATAATCCGTTTCTCCAGGCAATGGTCTTCTGTCTTGTGAGTTACATGACATTAAAAAGATAAGTGATAAAATGGTAAAAATAGTCTTCATAAGGTGCTATATCTTTAGAGTTTTTCTGAGCTTTCAGTTAGCTCTTTTATTTTGTTGTTTTTAGGGTTGGAAGGATCATATAAAATGGAAATAGAATCATTCACATGCAAAGCCTTGTTAAAAAATTTAGCATAGGTTTTCTTTTCTATAGTTCTAATGCTTTTTATAGTTTTCCCGTCTACTAAAAAGTTGAGTGTTAAAATATAATTCTCTACAGTTGTGCCATCCATCTCATTCATTCGATAGTTGTTCACATCTATTTTGGTGATTTTCGCCATGGTTTCTATGCCATTTTCAGTTAAAACGGCTTCGTTCGTATCGTTTAAGTAGTTCGAAACAAACAAGAGTACTACCAATACTAAAAAGGTGCCAACTAAAAGATATCCAGTTTTTATTTTTTTCATAATCTAAGTTTTCCTCTAAAATACAAGAAAGAAAATTATTTTCTGTTTTTTGTGTACATATTTTAACTAGTTTTGTCCCATCAATTAAAACAGAACCATGAGGAATGTCATTACATATACCTGTAAGCAGTCGCTTTTATTAGCACACAGCCGAGTATACTATATGTTTTGATCATACATCTATAAAATAAATCAATTCGAAAAGTCCGGCTATCTAGCCGGACTTTTTTATTATACATATATCAACTAAACCATACGCAATGAAAAAATTATACAACAACTATTTGGATACCTTTAAAGGGCTTTCTAAGGAAGTTTGGTGGTTGTCATTAATTACATTAATCAATAGAGCAGGAACCATGGTGATTCCTTTTATGTCTTTGTATCTAACGGATAGCCTTGGTTTTACCTTAAAAGGAGTAGGTTGGATTATGTCTTGTTTTGGAGTAGGTTCTGTTGTAGGATCTTGGTTAGGAGGAAAGTTAACAGATAGAATAGGCTCTTATAAAGTAATGGCAGTTAGCTTGTTCTTAACAAGTGTACTATTTGTTGCATTACAATATGTGACTACGTTTTATGGCTTTTGTATTGGGATATTCCTGGTAATGCTTGTTGCAGATACCTTTAGACCAGCAATGTTTGTTGCATTAAGTGCTTATAGCAAACCTGAAAATAAAACACGTTCTGTAACGTTGATTCGTTTGGCGATTAACCTAGGCTTTACTGCTGGTCCAGCAGTAGGAGGAATCATTATTGCCTCCGTAGGTTATCAAGGACTTTTCTGGGTAGATGGAATAACTTGTTTGTTAGCAACCATTCTTTTAATTAAGGTGTTAAATCCTAAGAAAGCGAAAGTTTTGGATGTGATGAAAGTAGAGAATCCTGTTTCTATTTATAAAGACAAAGCTTTTTGGATTTTCTTCGTATCGATGTTCATTTTTGGATTTGTATTCTTGCAATATTTTTCTACGATGCCTTTGTATTATAGAGATGTATTTCACTTAACGGAATTAGAAATAGGCTTGCTTTTAGGACTGAATGGGCTTATCATTTTTATATTGGAAATGCCCTTGATTAAATGGTTAGAAAACTCTAAAAAAAGCAAAACATACTTGATATTAATAGGATTATTGTTAACAGGGATAAGTTTCGGAGTATTGCTCATTAGTACTTGGGTAGGAATTTTAGTAATAGGAATGTTATTTATGACTATTGGTGAAATGATAGCGTTTCCTTTTTCGAATGCTTTTGTTATAGATAGAGCTAAGAAAGGAAATCAAGGAGAGTACATGGCCTTTTATAGCATTGCATTTTCTGCTGCTCATATTTTTGGACACAATTCAGGAATGCAATTGGTAGATGCAATTGGCTTCGACAATACTTGGATGATTATTACCATATTGTCTTTCGTAGGTGTGCTTTGTTTATTTTATTTAATGAAGTTTTTAAAAAGAGAAACCCTCAAAGAAGGGGTAAGTTAAACCAAAAAAACATGAATTTAAATCAGATTACGATTCCATCACTAGACGTTACTAAAGCAACAGTATTTTATCAAAAACTAGGCTTGCATCTTATTGTAGATGCAAGTCCTAGATATGTGCGTTTCGAGTTGCCAGATGGAGGGGCCACATTTTCAATTCATTTGGTAGATGAGTTACCAAAAGGAAATGGTGTTGCTGTTTATTTTGAAGATGAAAATCTAGATGAATTGGTTGAAAAGTTAGTCACAAAAGGAATTCAATTTGATTTGATGCCAACAGACCAAACTTGGTTGTGGAGAGAGGCTAGATTGAAAGATTTAGATGGGAATCAATTGATTTTCTACAAAGCTGGAGAACATCGTAAAAATCCACCATGGCGAATTTAAACGGAAGAAAATTAAAGAAATAACCAGACATAAATACATAGCCAATAACCTAGTGGGTATTGGCTATATATTAGAATGAATTTAGTTGGTTGCTTTTTTAAAAGTAGCAGTACCACCTACAACTGGAAGACTAAGCATCGTTCCGTCTAAGTCAATAGTTAATTTTGTACCTGCCTTTGGTAAAAGTGTAAATTGATTATCACTAGAAAAAATCATCAACCCAATTTGTTGCCCTTTCTTTATGATTTGATCGTCTGGTTGTAAATCAAAAGTCATTTCATAAAATTTACCAGGCTTTAAGGGTTTACTCTCTGTTAGTGATTTGTAATTCTGGAGATCAGCCCAGCCACGGGTAATAATGTTATCAGTTATTTTTGCTTTTTTGTCTTCGTTCCAAGGAAGTGAAACCAACCAAACAGATAAATTGGCAGCAGGTTTGCTACTGGCAATTTTTACAGTAATTTTTGCAACCCCAGAAATATGAATGTCTTCTTTTAAAATTGGAGTAGTATATAACAATCGATGATTTGATGAAGAAGCTTTTGCTAACGTATTTCCAGAAAATGAATAATCGTCTACCAGCGTTTCCTTCTTTCTTGTTCTTTTATTAGAGCTAGCTAATTGACCAGATGTAGGTCCTCCAGTTCGTAAATATAATTTTACTGGACTTGCCGCTGGATTTGGATACTCTTTATAGGGAGTTGGTTCAGTTCTTTTATCATTCTCTCGAACGATCCAAGCACGTGCATCTTTTTCAACACCATTCTCGATCCCATGTAAATAACGAGTAAACCAACGGTTCATCATTTTCATTGGTGGTGGTCCTCCATGACCATTTTGATGGTAAAAAAT
>JAESUF010000264.1 GCA_016763215.1 Flavobacteriaceae bacterium | reverse complement strand
ACCAATCTTTAGAAGATCGGTATCCAAATGCCAATAAAAAAAATATAACATGTATAAGAATACTAAAACTAACAAACCCTTTTTTTTGAAGAAAGTAAAAGTCTAAATTTTCATTAAAAAAAAAGGAGCTAATTGCAAAAGAAAAACCTAAAGTTAAAGTAAACAACCCTATAATCTGAAAGATGTGGAAAAACTTATTTTTCGATTTTAATAATTTAGGAATAAGAATTTGCGTACTCAAATAGAAGAAAATAGCTTTAAAAACAAAATCAATAAAGAGAATGAAATAGAAAACTTCTTTTGATTCAAGAGAATGATTAAGCTCTCTGTCTAATTTTAGACCAAAAAGAATAAAGGTGATATAGAAAATCACTCCAAAAAAAAACAGATGCAAGATCAGTTCTACATATTTCTTCATTTTGTAAAGGTAGTGACAACTGATTTTAGTATCAATTATAATTGATGAGATAGGAGATCTAAAGTGTAAAGTAGTCTTTATTTAATGTAAAACACCTTACATAAAAAAGCAGATAGGTTGCAAAATATTTCGTTGGCTTCACACAAAAGATTTGACGTCCAATTTTTTCAGACATTTATTTGTATAAAATCACGAATAAATAATTTGAGTTCGGAATAAAAATTTAATAAAAATACTACATTATGTTAAAACACATTATTACACTTTTGGTTATTGTTATAGGACTCAACCCTATTTGTCAAGCACAAGAAACCATTATACCAGAGACCGTTAAGGAAAATATCAAACTCCGCGTAAAAAATGGACTGAATGCAGGAATAGTTGTGGGGGTAATTAGCTCTAAAGGCACGACTTTTTATAGTTATGGAGTTAAATCTTTAAAAAGCAAAAAAGTTGTGGATGAAAACTCTGTTTTTGAAATTGGTTCTATTTCAAAAACTTTTACAGGGATTTTATTAGCAGATATGGTAGTAAAAGGTGAAGTAAGTTTGGATGATTCATTGCAACAGTTTTTACCAAATGGTATTACGGCTCCTTCTAGAAATGGCAAATCAATCAGGTTAGTCAATATGTCCAATCATACCTCCTCATTACCTGATATGCCAAATAATTTAATTTCAACGAATCCTTCAAATCCATATAAGGATTATTCAGAAAAGCAATTATACAATTTTTTAGATAGTTATAAACTTACTTGGGATATCGATTCTAAACAGGAATATTCCAATTATGCCGTAGGCCTGTTAGGACATATTTTGGCTGCTAAAGAACAGACAAATTATGAAAATTTAATGATGCAAGTTATTGCCAAACCATTAGAACTAGAAAATACTCGCATTCTCTTTACATCACAAATGATAGAAAACCTTGCTATGGGACATCATGAAGGACGAGAAGTGGAAAATTGGGATTTAACTACTTTTGCAGGTGCTGGAGGTATCCGTTCTACTGCTGTTGATATGCTTAAGTATTTAGCTGTTAATATGGGCCTAGAGAAAAGTAATTTATATCCCGCAATGAAGTTGTCGCATAAGAATTCAAGCAGTAAAGAAAGTCGTCGAATTATTGGGTTAGGGTGGTTTACGGCTAAGGCAAACGATGACTTAGAAATTGTTTGGCATAATGGAGGTACAGCAGGCTATCGGGCATTTGTAGGCTTTATAAAAGGAGGAGACAAAGGTGTCGTAGTTCTATCCAACTCAAATGCTAATATCAGTAATATTGGATTCCATTTATTGCACCCAGCTTATGCATTAAAGAAAAGGAGAGTCCCTATTAGAATTAAACTTAGAAGTATCATTGAAAGTGAGGGTATTGAAACAGCCACAAAAATTTATTGGGAATTAGCGAAAACTAAATCTGACGATTTTGATTTTAGAGAGGAAGAAGACGAATTGAATGTTCTAGGCTATTCTTACCTAGGAGAAGAAGAAATTGAAAAGGCTAAATTTGTATTCAAAATAAATGTTGAGGCATTTCCAAATTCTTCAAATACTTATGACAGTTATGGGGAGGCATTGATGAAGAATAATGAAAATGTAAAAGCAATTGCTAATTATAAAAAATCTTTCAAACTTAATCCTGGTAATACTAATGCTATTGAAATGCTTAAGAAACTAGGTGTGAATACCGAGGATTTAACAAAGAAAATGATTGTTGAAGATGCCATTCTAGAAAGTTATGTGGGAAAATATGAACTGGCATCAGATTATATACTTACAGTTACTAAATACAATAATCAGTTAAAAACACAAGTAATAGGGCAATCAGAACATCTTATATTTCCAAAATCTAAAAATATATTTTATTACAAGGTAGTTGAAGCTCAGCTTACATTTAATCAAAATGAATACGGAGTCGTCGAAAGTGTAACTTTACTTCAAAGAAATCGGAAAACCACTGGTAAAAAAATAGTAGATTAGTATTACGAATTGTATAGGTGTGAAAGTGGAATTCAACAAAAGAATTAAGCGGTATAAAAATGGTGAGAAAAAAACATGTTAATAAAAGCGAATAATGTTATGCCATTAGATGAAGGGGGTGGGATTCATACTCCCTTAATTTAAGGGCATTCCTAATGTTAGGTGCATTTTAACGTAAGGGAGATGCATTAAAAAGAATGATTTAATTCAATTTGTTGCCTCCGTTCAGTCTATAATTTCTGATTGGAAAATATCGGAAGTTTTCCCTCTGTAGAAATGAGCCGATTTTAAATTAATAATTTCATTCTTACTCATTAAGCGTGCAGAATTATATCCATGGTTGACAGTAATTAAATACCTTAAGTTAAATGAAAAATATTAACAAAATAAAACTGCTTATTATCTTTTTAGCATTCAATTCTTGTAGCAAGGATGATAGTAATGATTTAAGTGATGTTAGCACTGACTTAAGTAATGTCACTGTTGAAATTAACACATTAGAACTTAATCATTTGTTGGATACAAATCTAATAGATTTAGAGGCATCACTCATTAACGAAGAAGGTAATACTATTAACTATAGTGAAATAAAGTGGTTTTCAGATATTGACGGAAATCTTGAAAATAGTAGATTTCAGGGAAAATATTTCCTTTCAGCAAATGAACATACTTTAAGTTGTGAAATAAAACTTAATACGACGATAGTAACACAGTCTATTCAAATTAATGTAGCGGATGATCCAAGAGGAGATTGGAGTCTTGGAGTTATATATAATGGAGCTGGAAGCGATTTTTACACACCTGATGCGTTAGTTTTAGAAACACCAAATTTTAAAATATTCTCCAATACAATCGATCCTTTAAAACGGCTTTATATTTCCGAATATGCGGAACAATCTCTTGCTGAGTTAAAAAGCTTATTTAATGTTAATTCGTTTGATTTTAATGGAAAAATTTATATTGGACATGATAAAGATGATGGTAGAGGTTTTATAAGTACGCAACCTCATTTTAGCATGTTTATTGGAATGCCAGAAAATGGTTTCACTCCTTTAAATGGAGGGTGGAATTTCAATATTGAAGGCATTAAGCATGAATTAATGCATTTAGTAGAACTTTCATACCTCTTGCCTTCTCCAACAGAATTCACTTCACATAGATGGTTCTGGGAGGGTATTGCTGTTCTAGTTTCTAATGGTCCTAGATATAGAACAATAGATCAACTGATAACTTGGCAAAACACAAATGGAGGAAACCCAATATCAATTCAAAACCAACCCAATGGAACAAGTTCATCTGATGGAGATTATTATCCAATGTTTGGTCTTTCTGTTGCCTACTTAGTAGATTCAAACGGACTAGGTAAATCCTATAACGATATTATTGAAATGTATGAAGCTATTAAACTAGGAGCTACATTCGAATCTGCTTTCTTTTCTCAATTTGGTATAACAGTCCAAGAATATGAAACAAATTATTTCACCATTATGGAAAATTATTTGGAATAAAACTACTAAAGAAAAGACTTGACTTTTAACTCAGTTCTTTGTTAACCACCGTTTCTATTTTAAAGATCAAAATTTCTTTTCCCGTATCACAATTCAATTCCAATGTTTTATCTTTTGTTTGCACTATGTTCCAATTCACAGAGGGAATGTTTTTTTTCAAAACTT
>JAESUF010000263.1 GCA_016763215.1 Flavobacteriaceae bacterium | reverse complement strand
TCTGCGTTTTCTACATACCTTGTTTGGTCGGTATCTTCTATCCGTAAAATAAAAGTACCCTTGTTTTTTTTAGCAAAAAGATAATTATACAAAGCAGTTCTTACTCCACCAATATGTAAAGGACCTGTGGGGCTAGGAGCAAAACGAACACGAATAGTAGATTCCATTAAAATAATGTATTTATAGTGGGCAAAGATACTTTTCTAATGTTAGATAAAAAAGAGGTTTTAGGCCTATAAAACAGATTGAAAAATCTTTAACATAAATTTTTAGAAGAACGGTTTTAAAAAGTGTTATTTTTATTGGTTCATGAAGAGTTTTAGTAACATCGAAAGGAAGTTAGAAGGGTTTTATAAAAAATACTACACCAACGAGCTGATAAAAGGGACAATTTTATTTGTGTCGTTTGGACTACTATATTTCTTTTTTACTATTTATATCGAATTTTTCCTTTGGCTAGAACCTGTTTTTAGAACTCTTTTGTTCTGGGTTTTTATGTTGGTAGAAGGGCTCTTGTTTTTTAAACTTATAGCACTCCCTATTTTTCATTTAATAAAAATGAAAAAAGGAATTTCAAATACAGAATCGTCCAAGATTATTGGAGAATATTTTCCCGAGGTTAGAGATAAACTGTTAAATATTATTCAGTTAAAAAATGAAAGCAAGGAGACCGAGTTGCTTTTGGCTAGTATTGAGCAAAAAGCAAAAGAACTGCAACCCATTCCTTTTGTAAAGGCTGTAAATTTTAGGAAAAACGTTCGATACGCGAAGTATTTAGCAATCCCCCTTGTGGTTTGGTTGTTTTCTCTGGTCAGTGGCACAAATAATGAACTTTCAAAAAGCCTTTCAAGAGTTGTTAATTACCAAACAGAATATCTACCTCCAGCACCGTTTTATTTCTCACTGGAAACAACTGATTTAAATGTAATCCAAGGAAAATCATTTACGTTGGGTGTAATTACAACTGGAGAAGTACTTCCTGAAGAAGCAAAAGTACTCTATAATGGGCAAGAATATTATATGGAAGAACGCTCTAACGGTGTCTTTTTCTTCACATTTACCAACGTTATTGCGTCTATAGATTTTTCTTTGAAAGCAAACGAAGTGAATTCTAAAACATACAGATTAAAAGTTGTTAATACACCAACAATTCACAACATAACAATGGCTTTGGATTACCCTTCTTATACAGGAAGGAAGGATGAAAAAGTAGAGAATACTGGAAACTTGTTGGTTCCAGAGGGAACAAAAATTCAATGGGAGGTCTTTACAAATCAAACTGATTCTGTTGCTTTTGTTGAGAACACTAAAAGAACCCCATTTTTAAAAGCAGCAGCAGATAGGTTCTCTTTTCAAAAAAGAATTCGAAACAACACAACCTATCAAATAACATCGTCCAATAAAAACTTAAAGGACTACGAGAAATTGCCTTATGCAATTAAAGTAGTAAAAGACGAATATCCCACAATTTTTGTGCAATCTAATATTGATAGTTTAATAAATGGAGACGCGCAATTTGCTGGACAAATTTCTGACGATTATGGAATAAGTCAACTAGAGTTAGTTTACTACAACCAAGAAATTCCAGAGCAAACCCAAAAACTATCTTTAAAAATCACCAAAGAAAACATTCAAACGTTTTTTTATCAATTTCCGGATCAATTACCTTTAAAAGAAGGTGTTGATTATGAATTGTTTTTTCAAGTTTCTGACAATGATGGTGTCAACGGAAAGAAAAAAGCAATTAGTAAGAAGTTTAACTATAGACAGAAGACAGAAGATGAGATTACGGAAGAAATATTGCAAGATCAAAGAAATACAATTAACAATTTAGAGAAGACAATTCAGCAACAAAAGAAACAAAAAGAAGACTTGAAACAAATACAAGAGGATCTTCAAAATAAAAAAAACATCAATTGGAATGATAAAAAGAAGGTTGATGAGTTTGTAAAAAGACAAAAACAATATAATGAAATGATGCAGCGACAAACGGATAAGCTGCAAGAAAATATTGATGAGAAAAAGGAAGAAAGTCAAACGCTTCATCAAAAGAAAGAAGAGCTTCAAAAGAGGATCGAAGAGCTAAAAAAGTTAGATAGACAAAAAAAGTTATTGGACGAACTTCAAAAAATGGCAGAAAAGCTAAACAAAGAAGACCTTGTGCGTAAAGCAAAAGAGCTAGCCCAACAAAACAAGCAACAAGAAAGAAGCCTTGAAAGAATTTTAGAGTTAACAAAAAGGTTTTATGTAGAACAAAAGACAACACAACTAGCAAATAAGCTTGAAAAGCTTTCAAAAAAGCAAGATGCTTTAGATAATGAAAAAGACAAAGCCCTTGAGAAACAAAAAGAGATTAATAAAGGTTTTGAAAAAATAGTCAAAGAGTTAAAAGAGCTTCAAAAAGACAATGAAAACCTAAAAGAGCCGATGGAAATTCCTGAAATGGAAGATGAAAAAGAGGAAACCTCAGAGGAGCTTGATAAGGCTAAACAGAAATTACAAAAACAACAAAAGAATCAAGCAAAGCAAAATCAGAAAAAAGCATCTAAAAAGATGAAGCAGATGAGTCAGAAGATGCAACAATCGATGGCAAATATGCAATCAAATATGATTGATGAAAACATTGACGATTTGAAAAAGATTCTTAAGAACTTAGTTACTTTTTCTTTTCAGCAGGAAGACTTGATGAATAAGTTTGATAAAATTTCTGTTAGACACCCAGACTTTGGAAAAGACCTCAAAAAGCAAAATGAAATAAAGAGGTATTTTGAACACATAGACGATAGTTTGTATGTGCTTTCTATGAGAACACCTCAATTGTCCGCTAAAATTCAAGAAGACCTTTCAAAGGCACACTACAATTTAGATCAATCTTTAGAGAATTTTGCTGAGAATAGGTTTAACAGCGGGCTTTCGAACCAACAGTACGTAATGACAGCAGCGAATAGCTTATCTGATTTTTTAAGTGATTTGTTAGACAACATGCAAAATAGCAGCATGAGTTCTTCGGGTAAAGGAAGTGGAAAAGGAAAGTCTTTTAGTTTACCAGAACTGATTCAAGCTCAAAAAGGGCTTTCTGAACAAATGCAAAAGGGGATGCAAAAGGGAAAAGGGAAAGAAAAAGGAGAGCAAGGAAAAGAGGGCAAAAAAGGGAAGCAAGGCAAGCAAGGTAAAAACGGTCAAGGAGGAGATGGAGATGAACAAATGAATGGAGAGTTGTTTAGAATTTATCAGCAGCAAAGCGCATTAAGACAACAACTTCAAAATGCGATAAAAGAAGGAGGCAAGGACGGCAAAGGAAACGCTGCAGCAAAAAGAGCCTTAAAAACAATGGAGCAGTTAGAAAATGAAATCCTAGAAAAAGGGTTTAGCCAAGGAACTCTTCAAAGAATGCAGCAAATGCAGTATGAGTTGTTAAAACTAGACAAGGCTGCTTTTGAACAAGGAAAAGACAAAAAAAGAAAATCGAACGCAAACAACACCCAGTACAAAAAGAATAAAATTAAAGATCTTCGATTTAAAAAACGCTTCAACAATCAAATAGAGATATTAAACAGACAATCACTACCTTTGCGGGAAAATTTTGAAAAAAAAGTACAGAAGTACTTTTCTAAAAAGAAAGACTAAGTGATAACGTTTAATTACGAGACGGATTTTATCCTGGGAAATGAAGAGAAACTTTCTTCATGGATTTCTAATATTATTGATCTAGAGGGATCAGAATTAGGGGAAATCAATTATATTTTTTGTGATGATGATTATCTTCACAAGATCAACCTACAATTTTTAGAGCACGATACCTATACCGACATCATTAGCTTTGATTATACCCAAGGGGTGGTGGTTAATGGTGATATTTATATTTCTACGGAAAGAGTAGCCGAGAACGCTCAAAAATATAATGCTACCTTTGACCATGAATTACATAGAGTAATCATACATGGTGTTTTACACTATTTAGGGTTTAAAGATAAAACAGAAGAAGAAAAACAATTAATGAGAAACAAAGAGAATGAAAGTTTGATGATATTAAACATCTAACAATCAGCGATTTGTGTTTCTTGTTTCACGTGGAACAGAGATGAGTTTATTTGATACTACATACGATGTAATTGTTATTGGCGGAGGTCATGCAGGAAGTGAAGCTGCCGCCTCAAGCGCCAATATGGGTGCAAAGACACTGCTAATTACAATGAACCTTCAGAACATAGCTCAAATGAGTTGCAACCCAGCGATGGGTGGAATAGCAAAAGGTCAAATTGTAAGAGAAATAGACGCTTTGGGTGGCTATAGCGCGATTGTTACAGATAAAACGGCGATTCAGTTTAAGATGCTTAATAAATCGAAAGGACCCGCAATGTGGAGTCCTAGGGCACAATCTGACAGAATGATGTTTGCTGAAACCTGGAGGGCAATGTTAGAGCAAACAGAAAATTTAGATTTTTATCAAGATTCTGTGAACGGCTTCTTGTTTGAAGGAAATAAAATAGCTGGAGTTAAAACAGCTTTAGGGTTGCAGATAAAATCCAGAACAGTTATTGTTACTGCAGGAACTTTTTTAAATGGATTGATCCATATTGGAGAGAAAACTTTTGGAGGAGGAAGAGCAGGAGAAGGTCCTTCTACAGGAATTACTGAAGATTTGGTTGCAAAAGGATTTGAGTCTGGAAGAATGAAAACGGGGACTCCGCCTAGAGTAGATGGAAGGTCTCTCGACTACACAAAAATGGACGAACAACCAGGTGACCCACACCCTGAAAAATTCTCATACTTAGACACAAAGCCATTAGCAAAACAACGGTCTTGTTATTTAACATATACAAACAAAGGGGTTCACGACTTGCTAAGAGAAGGCTTTGATCGTTCGCCAATGTTTAATGGTAGAATTAAGTCTACAGGACCCAGATATTGTCCGTCTATTGAAGATAAAATTGATCGATTTGCAACCAAAGACAGACATCAAATTTTTGTTGAACCTGAAGGGTGGAATACCGTAGAAATTTATGTGAACGGATTCTCCACTTCATTACCAGAAGACATTCAAGACAAAGCCATTCGATTGATTCCTGGTTTTGAAAAGGTGAAATTCTTTAGATATGGATATGCAATTGAATACGATTATTTTCCACCAACACAATTAAAACACTCTTTAGAAACAAAGTTAATAGAGAATTTGTTTTTTGCAGGTCAGATTAATGGAACCACAGGATATGAAGAAGCCGCCGCTCAAGGTTTGATGGCTGGAGTTAATGCAGCGCTTAAAGTACAAGGAAAAGAACCTTTCGTGTTAAAAAGAAACGAAGCTTATATTGGTGTTTTAATTGACGATTTAATAACCAAAGGAACAGAAGAGCCTTATAGAATGTTTACTTCACGTGCTGAATACAGAACCTTGTTGCGACAAGATAATGCAGACTTAAGGCTTACAGGAATTTCACACAACATTGGTTTGGCATCCGAAGAACGAATGCAAAGAGTTGAAAAAAAGAGGAAGAAAACAGAAAGGTTAATTCAGTTTTTAAAAGAAACTAGCGTTTCAAAAGATCAAATAAACCCAATTTTAGAAGCTAAAAACTTAACGACAATTACACAATCAATGAAGCTGTATAAAATTGCAGCAAGGCCGCAATTATCTTTGTTGGATTTTAACAAGATAGAGGCGCTTGAAGCATTCTTATTATTAGAAGAGATTGATCATACAGTTATAGAGCAAGTAGAAATCCATTTAAAATACTCTGGTTACATAGAGAAAGAGAAATCCAACGCAGATAAATTAAATAGATTGGAAAATGTAGTTATCCCTCCAACATTTAACTACACAAAGGTAAAATCTTTGTCTTACGAAGCTAGAGAAAAATTAACCAAAATTCAACCAACAACGATATCCCAAGCTAGTAGAATTAGCGGAGTATCACCAAGTGATATCTCTGTTTTATTGGTGTATATGGGTAGGTAAGAATACTGGTTTTAACTTAATGTTCCACATGGAACATGATTTAAAATATCAAATGAAAGAAAAAGAGCTTCATAGGGGAGTAGTTCCTTTTTTAAACTGCAAAGATCATTTAGTTTCAGATGAAACGTATGAAATTATGTTTAATAAAGAAAAAGAAATGTTGGTGACATCTCCGATTCCTGCAGATTTAGAAAAATATTACAATTCCGAAGAATACAAATCTCATCACAATTCAAAAAAGACGTTTCTTAATTTTATTTACAACACTGTAAAAAAACGTTCTTTCAAAAAGAAACATTCATTATTTCAAAACGGAACTACAGACAAAACAATTCTTGATATCGGAGCCGGTACTGGCGACTTTTTAAAGTATTGTCAGGACAATGATTTTATTGTTACAGGAATAGAACCAAATGAAATAGCGAGAAAACAAGCAAAAGAAAAAGGAATAGAATTGCATGAAAAACTAAAAGAGGTTCATGGAGAAAAGTTTGACGTTATTACCATGTGGCATGTGCTAGAACATGTTCCTAATTTATATGAATATTTAGAGCATTTAAAAAGCTTATTGAAAGAAGGAGGAAAACTTATTATTGCAGTACCAAACTTTAAAAGTTACGATGCTAATTATTATAAAGAGTTTTGGGCAGCATATGATGTTCCAAGACATCTATGGCATTTTTCTCAAAAATCGATTTATACACTTTTTAGATCGGTTAATTTAGAGGTTGTAAAAGTACACCCAATGAAATATGATTCATTTTATGTTTCTCTATTAAGTGAAAAATACAAAACAGGAAAGTCAAATTTTTTAAAAGCTTTTTGGATTGGATGGAAGTCAAATAGAAAAGCAAGGAAGACAAAGGAGTATTCTTCTTTAATTTATGAGTTAGAACATGCTAAAAAATGATTTTAAGAGGCGAACAAAGAGTTTAGGCTAATAAAACAAGCTGTTTAGCTAGAAAAAAGAAAAACAAGCTTAAACAAGCTTAAAAACAAACAAAACCATAAGAGTTTCTTATGGTTTTGTTTGTTTTGTATCAATATTATTTATTCTAATAAATTAAAGCAAAGATCCCTAAAATTGTAACTACAAAATAAACAGCCAGACTCATCGCTCCTGCGTAATCTTTTGCAAGACGTTGACCAATTAATAAAAAGATTAATGTGAGTGCAGAAAGTTCTATTCCTATTAAAGCATAAAAGGAAGTTCCTTGAGAGAGAATTTCATAAATCCCATAAATCATACAGAGACTCGCGATACTTTCGAGAAGTAAAACAATTCCTAATAAAAAGGGAACGCTATTTTTTAGAGGAGAACGATTAAAGTGCTCTTTAATAAAAGAAACATTCCCTTTCCAGTCTGTAAGCTTATCAATTCCAGATTGTAAAAAAGTAACAATTAAGAAAAGGAGTATTAAGATTTCAGCAGGATATTTTGTTAGTAGGTCCATCATTAAAACCAACCTTTTTTATTGACTTGGTAGGTTTGAATAAATTCCTCATCAGATTTTGTGAGGTGAATAATCCCTTCTATTTTTCCTAGAAGTCCCAAAATACCACATGTAATAAACGTTAAAAGGATTTGTTTTATCCCTTCACTAGTATAGCCAAGAATAAATTTATGAATACCGAACTCTCCTAGCAAAATTCCAAATACTCCAGCTAGAATTCGTTTACTTTCTTGTTGATGTATAGGGTTTCCGTGATCATCTACTACTCGCATTTTTTAGATTAAGTTGATTATTTCTGTAAATCTATAAAAAAGCAGCATCTTTTGGCTCCCATAATTCTATTTTATTTCCATCGGCATCAAGTATCCATCCAAATTTACCATAATCATACTCTTCCATTTTACCAACAATGGTTACCCCTTCTTTCTCTAGTTCCTTAAGAAGTTCAACCAAGTTCTCTACCCTGTAATTAAACATAAAGTCTTTTTTAGAAGGCTCAAAATATTTTGTGTCTTTTGTAAAAGGGCTCCATTGCGTAGAGCATTTATTTCCTTCTTCATCTTTCCACCAAAAGGTACAACCCCAGTCATCGGTGTTAAAACCTAGGTGTTTTTGGTACCAATCTTTTGTAATTTTTGGCTCTTTTGTTTTAAAAAACAAACCACCAATTCCCGTAACTCTTTTTTTCATTTATTACTTTTTAATTTGATCTTCGTAAATAGAAATCCATTCTTCAGTGCCCATTTTTCTTGCCAATTCACCTATTAAATCATAAGGAATATCATTGAGTTTTTTAAAGCGAACACAACTCTTTCCCATGTCTAATTTATAAGTGCAAACTTTATTGTATTCTGCTACAAACCAGTCTAATACCTCTTTTTTTGCATACATGCCCATATGATATACAGCTATGAAATTCTTTTGAGATGCTACATTCATAAAAGGCAAAGGCATTTTAGGGTCGCAATGATACCCTCCAGGATATACACTGTGTGGAATAACAAAACCAAGCATCCCATAGTTCATTTGCTCTTCCATTCCCTTTGGAAGGTTGTCTAAAATAATTTGGCGTATTTTTTTGATAGGTTCAATTCGTTCTTCTGGAAGTTGATTGATATATTCTTCAGGCGATTTTGCTTCGGATCTCATAAGGTTAAAATTTATTTACGCTGTAAAAACAACGCTGAAATTAATGAAATTATAAAACCTAAAACGAAAACCATTATAGACATTAATAGAAAATTCATGAATGAACTAGAAAACATTTCTTTTTGGGCTTCTAGCGCTTTTAGTTTTTCTTGAAGTTCTGCTGCAGGAACAGAATTTCGTAATTCTTTAATTGAATTCGCATAGTATTCTGCTACAAAATCTGGATTGATATATTCAATATAAATAACATCAATAACTCCAAAAACCAATGATACAATCAAACTGATAAGTACACCAATACCAAGAGCTTTTGTAAAAGTTACGACACCTTGATTTTCATGATCTCTATAATGTTTTATTCCGAAGAAAATAAAACTAAGAGAAAGAACCATTGTTGTATAACCAACAACTTCCCTTGCTCCATAGTCTAAATATTGACCCAAGAACAATGCAACAAAAAAGAGTACAGTGATCGAAATAGCACCATAAGTACCATAGCGTAAAATTGTATTTTTCATAATATATAGGTTTAAATTAGTTCTCCAAAAGTAGACTTAGGAGTTAAAAAAAGACTCATACTAAAGTACCAAATGGCAACTACTTTGGTATAAATTTATAAAATAATATTGAGTTCTTTCGCTTTTTGCAACGCTTGAGTTCTGCGTTTTGCGTTTAATTTCACTAGTAAGTTAGAGACATGTGTTTTAATAGTACTTTCAGATAAAAAGAGTTTTTCTCCAATTTCTTTATTTGACAAGCCTAATGAAATATGCTCTAAAACTTCATATTCTCTAGTTGTAATCTCTAAGCTTTTAATTTTTTGATAATCTATTTCCTGAGTAGTTTGATGTCCTTTTTTTTTAGATTTATGATTGAAATAAACGCCAATAAAGAAAAAGAAAACTGCAACTAGAGCAATCACTAATTCAATAGTTAAGTTTCCAGAAGAAATAGAATAAGTACTAATCTGAAAAAGAAGTAGCAATGCAATAATAAGTGCACTAAAAATAAAAACTGTTTTTTTCATTTTAGAAAGTTAGCAAAATTTATTTTTAATTTTGTCGACAATCGTTTGGGCTAATTTTTCGTTACTTTCTTTTGTCCAACCAGCAACATGTGGAGATAAAAGAACATTTTCTGATTCAATTAAATAGGTAAATTCTTCAGGCACAGAAGATGTAAATAAATTTTCGAAAGAAGATTTTTCATATTCTAAAACATCCAAACCGGCACCTAAAACAGTTTCATTTTTTAGTGCTTTTACTAAATCTTTAGTGACAACGCTCTTTCCTCGAGCTGTATTAATCAGCCAAAAAGGTTTTTTAAATTGGTTGATAAAATCAGCGTCAACCATTCCTATTGTCAAAGGAGTTTGAGGCGTGTGCAAGCTCAAAACATCTGTTTTTTCTTGAAGCTCTTGTAGGGAAACCTGAGAAGCATTTTCATCACCAACGTTCGGACGAATATCATAACACAAAACAGCGACATCAAAACCACGAAGTTTTTTTGCAAAGGCTTTCCCCATGTTTCCGTAACCGATTAAACCAACGGTTTTCCCATCCAATTCTACACCCCTATTTTCTTCTCGTAACCACAAGCCAGACCGAACCTCTTTATCGGCTTTATTTAACTTATTAAAAAGAGAAAGTAACATTCCTAGAGCGTGTTCTCCAACAGCATTTCTATTTCCTTCAGGAGCAGCAATCAGTTCAATACCTTTTGTTTGAGCATCGTTACAATCAATGTTTTCTAAACCCGCTCCAACCCTAGCAATAAATTTAAGGTTGGTCGCTTTGTCTAAAAAGGATTGATCAATAGAAAAACGGCTCCGAATTACAAAACCATCGTACAGGTGAATTTTGTTTTCTATATCTGATTTTGACGAAGTATAATCTTCATGATTTTCAAAACCAAGGTCAGAAAGTTGTTGAATTAATAAAGGGTGATTGGTATCTAAGTGTAATATTTTCATTGTTAAGCATCTAGATTCTTAGATCGATGAATTAAATTTAGACATCATTTTAATAATTTAATTTTCTTGAAGCTCCTTCCGCAATATTAGAAGGAACAAAAATAACAGCCCTTCTTAATTGAGAGACAAGCCCAAATTTTTCGTTTTCAGGAAAAGAAGATGTAGTGCTATAAATGTCTTTACAAAAAGACCTGCTTAACTGCCAAAATTTTAAATCTTTATATCTATGCATCTCATAAAAGTGTAACTTTTTAGTAATCTAAAAACCGACAGATTTAATTAATACTGTTCCTTTTCGTTTGGGAAGTCTTTACTCTTTACATCGGTGATGTAATTTTCAAAAGCTTTTGTCATTTCACCATATAAATCCAAATACCTACGTAAAAAACGAGGGTTAAATTCATGAGTCATTCCCAACATATCATGAGTCACCAATACTTGGCCATCTACTCCTCCACCCGCGCCAATTCCAATGACAGGGATCGAAATAGATTTAGCGACTTTTTCCGCCAAAGCTGCTGGAACTTTTTCTAAAACCAAGCCAAAACATCCTAATTGCTCTAAGAGCTTAGCGTCTTCTAACAGTTTTTCAGCCTCTTCCTCCTCTTTTGCTCTAACAGTATACGTTCCAAATTTATAGATAGATTGTGGTGTTAAGCCAAAGTGTCCCATTACAGGAATTCCAGCAGTTAAAATTCTAGAAACAGATTCTGCAATTTCGCTCCCTCCTTCTAACTTTACTGCATGACCACCAGATTCTTTCATGATTCTAATCGCCGATTCTAATGCGTTTTTCGAATCTCCTTGATAGGTTCCAAAAGGAAGATCTACCACCACTAAGCAACGATCTACGGCTCTCACTACAGAACTAGCATGATAAATCATTTCGTTTAAAGTAATTGGCAAAGTGGTCTCATGACCCGCCATTACATTAGAGGCAGAATCACCTACCAAAATTACATCAATTCCAGCACCATCAACAATATTCGCCATGGTATAATCGTATGCGGTGAGCATTGATATTTTCTCATTATTAGCCTTCATTTCCACCAATGATTTGGTGGTAATTCTCTTGTATTGCTTTTTAGCTACAGACATGATTGTTAATTTTTATTTTGTAAAAGTAGTAAATATCACGAGAACCAAGCCTAGTTAATCTTACGTTAATATTGACTTTCTTAGTGAATGAAATAATCAAAAAATGATAGCTTTATCGCCTAAAATCAACAAACCATGTCTAGAATTATCATTTTATTGCTTTTGCTTGTATCGTCTTCAGTTGTAAAAGCACAACAAGAACAAGAAGATAAAAAAGCCATTAAAAAAGTTATTGAAACTTTTTTTGATGGGCTGCACAAAGGAGATTCAACCATTATGAAGAAAACGCTTCATGCAGAAATTAAAATTCAAACAACCTCAAACAACAGAGAAGGAAAGAAGGTATTAAAAACAGAAGATCGCCAGAAATTATTAGTAAACATTGCTAATAAAAAACCGACCGATGTTTATTTAGAAAAATTACTTTCTTATGATATTAAGGTAGATGGGAATCTTGCTTCTGTTTGGACACCTTATGAATTTTACTTTAATGGTAATTTTAGCCACTGTGGCGCTAATTCTTTTCAGCTGTTTAACAACAACGGAAATTGGGAGATTATCTATTTGGTAGACATGAGAAGAAGGGGAAACTGTAACGCTTTAAAAGACAAAAAATAATGTATATTTGATTTTTAAAATTTGATGGCCCAACCGACAGAAACAGTACATAAACTAGATCCTAACAAATGGATAGATAATTACTCAGATTATCTGTTTAATTACGCTATTGTTAGGGTTAACAATCATGATTTATCAAAAGACTTAGTTCAAGAAACTTTTTTTGCAGGATTAAAATCTGCAAAAAACTTTGAAGGGAAATCTACTGAGAGAACTTGGTTGATTTCTATTTTAAAAAGAAAAATTATAGATCATTATAGAAAGATCAATTCTAAAAAAGGACGAGCCGAAGTTCGAATGAATTTCTATGAAGATGGAGACAATGAAGGGAATTGGCTAGAAGAAAGGGTTCCTCAATCCTGGGACAACGAAGCAGAAAAGAAAATTGAAACAGTAGAACTTCACAATCAGATAGATGATTGTATCGATTTTTTACCAGAAAAGTATGCCATGGTTTTTAGAATGAAAACTATTCAAGAGTTTGACACTGAAGATATTTGTAAGGAACTAGATATTACACCGTCCAATCTTTGGGTTATTATCCATAGGGCTAGAACGCAACTAAGAAAATGCTTGGAAGACAATTGGTTTAATAATTAAAAATATGGCTAAAAACAGATTTGAAATAACATGCGATGAAGCAACAACCATATGTGATAAGAATCAATATGGAGAGGCCTCTTTTTTTGATAAAGTAAAATTGCAATTTCACCTTTTACGATGTGCAATTTGTTCATTATACTCCAAGCAAAACGTACGATTAACCAAAGAATACAATAAAAAAGCAACATCAGCCAAAGTAATATCTGCGACACTTTGTATGAGTGATAAAGAGAAAGAAGAGCTGCGAAAAGAATTTAAAGAACTAAGTATCGATAAATAAAAAGGTACTACACGATATTTGAAACGAAATTTATTAATTTAGATTTCGTTTTTTTATGACCTATTATGAATTTTTTACCTGAAAATATTGATCAATATATAGTAAATCACTCACAAAAAGAGCCTAAAATACTACAAGAACTTAGCAAGGAAACATGGCAGAAAGTATTAAACCCAAGAATGCTAAGCGGCGCTTTTCAAGGAAGGGTTTTGTCAATGATCTCTAAGTTAGTAAAACCTAAAAATGTACTAGAAATAGGTACCTATACAGGGTATTCTGCGATTTGTATCGCTGAAGGGCTAGCGCCCGAAGGGCAAATAGATACACTTGACAAGAATGAAGAGTTAGAAGACTTGCAGAACACCTATTTTGAAAAATCGGGTTTTAGAAATCAGATTGTACAACATTTTGGAAACGCATTAGAAATTCTTCCAACACTGAATAAAAAATATGATTTGGTGTTTATCGATGCAGACAAGTCGAATTATAGCAATTACTATCATTTAATAATAGATAAGATGAACCAAGGCGGTATCATTTTGTCAGACAATGTATTGTGGAGTGGGAAAGTTGTCCAAAAACTAGACCCTAAAGACGTGGACACAAAAGCATTGTTGGAATATAATACATTAGTAAACTCTGACGACCGAATAGAAACGGTTTTATTACCAATAAGAGACGGGTTAATGATTAGTAGAGTAAAGTGATTTTGTCATTCCTAACTTGATTGAGAATCGTTAAGAATGTTTTAAAGGCCTCTTTTAATAGGGCCTGTCATATCATCAATGTTTTTTTTCACACTGCTGATTTCTTTTTTGATGTCTTTCGCAAGATCAGTATCGATGCCTTGACTTTTAGCACTATCGGTGATTTCTTTTTTGATCTCGTTGGTTGCATTTTTAACCTGAGCAATTCCCTTTCCAAGACCTCTTGCGATATCAGGAATTTTGTCTGCACCAAAAACCATCACTACAATTAAAATAATGATAAAAATTTCTGGACCACCAATAAATAGAAAAGTACCGATCATAAGACTGCAAAGATAAGAAAGATTAGAAATATAGACGTTGTTAATTTTTTCATTTTCTACAGGCAACAAAAACAGTACTTAATATACACCCCTGTAATTTTAATTTTTTAAAAAACGATAAATTTATTGTCGGCCAATATCTATTAATTGTTTTATGAGTGCTAGTATCTCTAGTAAAAATAATAAAGAAGACAATAGGTTAAAAAGAATCAATGTTGAATTTTATACTAGAGGCGAGGAAACTCGTCTTTACTTCTTCATCAACATACGTTTAATTTCATTCAATTTCATCAAAGCCTCAATTGGTGTTAGTGTATCTAGGTTGGTCGACAAAATTTCTTCCCGTAGATCTTCCAACAAAGGATCGTCTAGCTGAAAAAAACTTAATTGCATGTCATTATGCTGCATGTCTTTCAACGTATCTTTTACCTCCTCATTAGTATGGTTCTTTTCTAATTGAGAAAGGATCTTAGAAGCTCTATGAATCACTTGGTTGGGCATTCCAGCCAGTTTAGCTACATGGATTCCAAAACTATGATTACTGCCTCCTGCAACTAATTTTCGCAGGAAAATAATAGTGTCTTTTAGTTCTTTAACAGAGACATTAAAGTTTTTAACACGCTCAAAAGTAGCGGTCATTTCATTCAACTCGTGGTAGTGTGTCGCAAACAATGTCTTTGCTTTTGAAGGATGCTCGTGCAAATACTCTGCAATGGCCCAGGCAATAGAAATTCCGTCGTAGGTAGAAGTTCCTCGACCAATTTCATCCAACAAGACCAAACTTCTTTCTGAGATGTTGTTTAGAATAGAGGCGGTTTCGTTCATTTCTACCATAAATGTAGATTCGCCCATCGAAATATTATCACTGGCACCTACTCGTGTAAATATTTTGTCGACAACCCCTATTCTAGCATTTTGAGCTGGGACATAACTTCCCATTTGCGCCAACAAAACAAT